>JANMGN010000356.1:0-5698 GCA_031374645.1 Chitinophagales bacterium
ACCTGCTACGCCTACTTCGCCATTGTTTTGAATACCATCATTATTTGTATCTTTCCAGATTAAATCGCCTAAACTTCCAACTACTGCAGGACTTACTGTGATGTTTGCAAAGTCGCTATCATCTTCGTCTTTCGTCGGGTCTGATTTGCGGTCTTCGTTTACAAGATCGTCAGAAGCTGTACCATCATTGGTTTTGTCAGCGTCTGGTGTACTGTCTTTATCTGTTGGTTTCCCTGTTGTGTTAGGGTCTGTATCATCTGCATCTGTGATTTCAGCTTCATTTTTCAATGAACCCGTTACACCTGCATTTACAGTCAATACAATATTTACAGTTGTGCTTGCACCAGCCGCAATTGTCGTTGCAATCGTCGTTTCTGCATTTGCGCCAGCTGCTGTCCAATTGGCATTTTTTGCAGCATCAAATGTAAAACCTGCTGGAACATAATCCGTTATTTTTACATCTTTTGCAGCTACACTGCCTTGGTTATAAACTGTTATTGTAAAGGTTACATCTGAACCAGGTGTTACTGTTGTACTTTGTCCAACGGCTAGTTTTTTATCCAACGCTAAGTCAAATGTCGCTGGTTTATACAAACCAAAATCAACACTTAAATTTGAGTTCGGATCAGGAGTAACATCTCCGTCATTTGTTGGTTCTGCATTTGTTATCAATTCTACAACTTGCGACATAACCATTGTACCCATTTGAGTACCATTGTCTTTATCGTTGGTATCTAAGTTATCAGAGGCAGTTGTGAATTCATAAGCACCTGCTCCATCTGCATCATAAATACCTTCACCCGTCGAAGAGACAAAATCTGTCGGAATTCCTGTACCTGTTAATTTTACATAATATTTCCCAGGATTTAATTCATCAAATAAATATAAGCCGCCACCAGCTGTCTTTTTGGTAGCAACTAATATATCATCACCGCTACCTTTTGCGCCGTCTAAGCCTAACGTGTACAATTGTACTTCTACACTGTCAATGCCAGTTTCTGTCGCATCTTTTTTTCCATCGTTGTTCGTATCTTCCCAAACTAAGTTTCCTAAACTTAAACAAGAGGTTTTAGCTTGAACTTTTATCGGACAACAAAGTTGAGCGTTACAGCCTGTCGATGTTGTCATTGAGTAATAATATTCTCCAAAACTTGTGATAGTGTAAAGTGCCGTTTGTGCTACTTCTACTCCGTCCTTGAACCACTTGTAAGTAGCATATCCTGCTGGTGCTTCTACATCAATATTGATGGTCGTGCCCGCACAATAAAACATGGGAACAGTAGTACACGCACTTGTCCAATCGTCTTGAGAAACATCAGAATCATTGGGTGTAGAATCAGGGTCTAACTGATCAACAGATTTTATTTCTGCATCGCTAAAAATTACGCCATCTGCATTTACCTTAGTGGTCAATGTTAGTGTTGTAGAATCTCCGCTGGCAAGCAATGGGACTGTCCACTCTCCTGCTGCGTACGCTGCCGATGGAGCTGCACTTACAAAAGTTGCTCCCGAAGGTACAGCGTCTTTTATAACAATATTCGTAGCTGCCATTGGTCCACTGTTTTTTACCTTCAAGGTAAAAGTTACATTGCTCCCAATGCTGCTATTAACATTGTCTGCTGTCATGGAAAGCGACAAGTCACTTTGTGCATGGACATCACTGACTGTGCCTAATAATAGACACGTCAAAAGTCCAAGACAAATGCACGATTGCACCCATTTTGGATAAAGACTTTTCGTGACGCATTTGGAAATACTATTCCAAATATGTTCTGAAAAATCTGATGTTCTGAGTAATTCTTGTTTCATAACTAAGTTAGTTCTGTTACTTGAATGAGTAAGATTAACAAATTTGTGTTGAATAATTTCTTTAATATCGAGGCATTTTTGTACTATAATTTTAAGTAAATTGCCTACAATTTCGATTGTACTTATGAGTAGCATAATTAAAATATTTACTGAATTTTTAGATTTCAACTTGTTGATTTATAGATATTAATAAATTAAAAAATAAATACTTTTAATTTATTTGTGGTATTAATTTGATTTATTTACGATTTATATTTAGCTTAATTAGGTGCAATTTGTAGTTTTTATTTACAACATACTACACCAAACATTTCAAATATGTGACATTGATTATTTAGTAATTAAATAACAAAAAACACAAAAAACGGCATTTAACAGCCTTAAAATGCTATTTTAAGATAAAATATAAGTATTTACTTATAAAATAGTGACATAAAATCATTGAAACTCTTTACTAAGATTTTCTGCTACTTTTAGTAATTTAGAAACAAAAGTATATTGTTTAATTTTTCAAATCAACACCTAATTTCCTTGTTTTGTGACATAAAAAAAATCCAATTACTACTTGCCGTAGTAATTGGATTTTTCCAATTTTAAAATTATGGTAATACTATTTTGTAATAATTTCTCGCTTAGGATATGGCAGTTCTATTCCTTCTGTATCGAAACGTTTTTTGATATTTTCTAATAAATCACAATACAAGACAAAGCCTTCGGTTGCATTTTTGGCACAAGCCCAAGCTCGAATTGTCATATAGTATTCTCCTAATACAATGATGCGAACGTTCACAACTTCTTCGCCATTTTCTATATCTTCTTCCGAACGAGGGTCTATTTGTAACGGATGTTTGAGGATTTCTTCTCGCATAATTTTTTTCACAAAGTCAATATCTGCTTTAAAAGAAATTGGAAACTCTATGTATTTGATGATTTTATCTTCTCCAAGGTCAGCATTTATGAGTATTTCTTGCGAAATAACAGCATTTGGTATAACTATTCGTCGATTTTCAAAATCTCGAATAACCGTATGCCGTAGCGTAATATCTTCTACAACGCCTTGTAAAACGTGGTCTTTATTGATTTTTAAGCGATCATTGATACGAAATGGTTTGAAAATAATGATAAAAAGCCCTGCAACTATATTGCTTAGAGCTTGTTGCGATGCTAAACCCATCGCTACTGCCAGCACTCCTGCACCTGCCAAAAGCGAACTCGAAAGTGTTTTTAAGTAAGGAACTTCGCTAATCGCCCAAGCAAAACCTATGATATAAATCAAAGCACGCAAAAAATGTCGAACAAATAAGTATTTCGTCGGGTCGCTATTGAGTAATCGGGCAGATTTCTTTATAAAACGATTAAAAAACCAGTCAATAACATAGCCAGCAGCTAATGTTCCGACGGAAATAAACAAAAATTCAAGCGTATTGTGGTCGTGAAGCAAATTTTCAAACATATTTTTTTTATATATTTTATATTATTTCTTGTGTGACAAAAAATCGTTGTTATTTTTTATTCTTATTTTTGTTAAAATAAGCTAATGCAAAGCGTATTTTTTGGTATTCCACTTGCTCATTGAGCGCTTGAAAGATAATACTCAATTGATAAGGCTCTTCCATAATGGGCAAAACATCTAATACTTTTTTTACTTCTTCCTTAGTAACGTAGTTTGCAATATTTATATTTTCTCCCTTTTCATATAAGTATGCCAAATGCGAAGCTACCGTAATTGGACTAATCGTACGCTCTTTTGCAATTGCTTCTATGCTCATATTTTGCTTGTACATTTCGTGCGTGAGTACATAGGTTGAACCTTGAATATACGAGCCTTCGATGGTTTTTTGCTTTACAAAATCAATAATTACTTGCATAAAAGGTGTTGCAAAAAGCTGCATTTTCCGTTCTGACATTCCCTCAATATTGCCAATCGCAGCGTCTGTGGTTGGCATTTTTTGCGCCATAACTTCGAGTGTTTTGTCAGTAAAAATCTGATACGCTGCCACGCCTCTTTCGTTGGCAATACGCAAGCGGAGCTGACGCAAAAGTTCAAATAATTCTTCCTGCAATGATGCTTTTTTGCCCTTAGGTTTGCTACTTTCTTTACGGCTTTCACTCTCTTTTTTGTGGACTGCCATCTGTACTAAATCTACTTTTTTTCCATTGAAAAGTACCTCTCTACTAAGGGGCGTAAGTGCCAAAGTATGGTGTTTGTCGTAAGCAATTTCGATGAAACCAAGGCTCAAAAGTTGCAATAAATAAAACTGCCACTCTACAAAAGTATATTCACGACCTGCGCCATAAGTCTTGATGGTATGGTAGCCTTTTTCTAAGATTTCTTGCCGAGCCGAACCTCTCAAAACATCTATCAACAGACCAAAACCGACTTCTTCTCGCAGGCGAGTAATGGCAGAAAGTGCTTTTTGAGCGATGAGCGTTCCATCAAATTGTCGAGGCGGATTGAGGCAAACATCACAATTGCCACAATCTTGTTCCATTACTTCGCTAAAATAATTGAGTAAAATTTTTCTACGACAAATCAAACTTTCCGCATATTGCAACATTCGGTCGAGTTTTGCCAATTGTAGTTCCAGATTTTCTTCATTTTCAGTATTTTGCGTCAGCATATCTCGAAAAGTCATCGCATCTTGGCGGCTGTAAAAAAGCAAGGTATCCGCTTTTGTTCCATCTCGCCCTGCCCTACCGATTTCTTGGTAATAACTTTCCATATTTTTGGGCAAATTGTAGTGAATAACCCAACGAACATTCGATTTATCAATGCCCATTCCGAACGCAACGGTGGCGCAAACGATAGGAATTTTATCTTTTAAAAAATCATTTTGTATCTGCGCACGCTCTTTTAAAGGTATTTGAGCATGATAATATGCAGCTTTTATGCCTTGTTTATTCAATTTTTCGGCAACCTCTTCTGTATTTTTTCGGCTCAAACAATAAATAATACCTGCTTGATTTTTACGTTCTCGTATAAATTCTACGATTTGTTCTAAGCGTTTCAAGCCAGGTTTTACAGCAAGGCTCAAATTTGGGCGGTCAAAAGAAGCAATAAAAACGGCTGGTTCTTGCAAATTCAATTGCTCTACGATGTCTTTTCGTGTCAATTTATCAGCCGTAGCCGTCAGTGCAAGGATAGGAATATTGGGGAAATCTCGTTTCAGAAAGTGCATTTGCGTGTATTCTGGACGAAAATCGTGACCCCAAGCAGAAATACAGTGCGCCTCATCGACAGCGATTAAACTGACTTTTGTGCCTCGCATCAAGGTCAAAAAGGCTTGCGAAACCACCTTTTCGGGCGATACATAAAGGAGTTTTATTTTATTGGAAAAAAAATCATTTTCTACTTGCTCTGCTTGTTTTGGTGTGAGTGTCGAGTTCCAAAAAGCAGCTTCGATACCGTTCGCTCGGAGTGCGCCAACTTGGTCTTGCATGAGTGAAATCAATGGCGAAATCACAACACAAGTTCCCTCCGAAATAACCGCAGGTATCTGATAACAAAGCGATTTTCCACCGCCAGTCGGCATCAAAACCAATGTATCATTTCCACTGAGTACATTTTTTATAATATCTTCTTGCATCGGTCGAAACGTGTCGTAACCGAAGTATTTTTTAAGTGCAGCGTAAGCATTTTCCATAATAATCCTGGAATTCTAATATTTTGTATTCTGATATTACACTCCTTTTTTAGAAGTAAATTATCAGATTTTGACTTGTTTTCTCTTACAATTTTTATTTTTGCAAAAGTAAAATAAAATAAACAAAAAGTAGTGTTTTTTTATAATAAGATAAACAATTTATTATTACACTAATCGTAAGTTCCTTCGCAAGTTCGGGAGGACAGTACAGATATTGTAGCATTTTTTTGTATTTTCATGAAAAG
>JANMGN010000396.1:0-5950 GCA_031374645.1 Chitinophagales bacterium
CTCAATTTCACAAATTTCTTTGTAGCTGTATTTTGGTCGATACTTAGTTTTACGAAATAAGTACCAGCTTCGAGTTTTTTTAGCATGATACCATAATTACCAGCAGCTTGTAACTCATTGACAGGTTCTTCTAATTTTCTGCCCAACATATCAAAAACTTCAATTTTTACAGTGCCAGGATTTGCCAAAGCGTAACTGAGTTCTGTTTTTTCAGCTTGTGAAGGATTAGGGAAAATATTAAAGTCAATTGAAACTTTGATGTCAGAAGCATCTGTAAGACCATAGTTTTTATAACCTCCGACTGGTTTTGGCAAACGTTTCGTAGTATAAAGACGGTATTCGCCAGGCTCTAATTCTACCGGTCCACCAGTATCTGTAACCGTTAGGCTATCGCCCGTAAAATATTCGTACCATTTACCCAATTTTGAAAATTCTGTAATGATACCTTGTTTGGATAAACCAAAATTTCCTATTGCTGCCAAATCCATATCTGCGCCTGTCATATAAATACCTTTTGCTGTTCCTCCTGCAAAAATCTGTGCATCTGTACTTTGAAAAACAGCGTATTGATTTTTTATTTTTGCTAAAGAAGCCATTACTTCATACAAACGTTTTCTATCTTTATCTTCAAAATAATCCCAACGAGAAGGTTTTATATCCAAACGACAATTATTACTAACAGTTGTACCATTTGAACAAGTGTTTATAGAATAATCGTAACCCAATTCTTGGAATTGCCAAAGCATTTTTGGGCCAGGAATACAAAATAAAAATACACTCGCCAACTCTGCACGACGCAAAGCCGTTTTTAAATCTTTTGTAGAGTACGAACCTTCCGAATTGCCGAAATTCAAATTTCTATACATCATGCGCTCCTCATCGTGACTTTCAGAATAAGCGATAATACCAGGTTCTGCAAATCCGCTTTTCACGTAATAGGAATTTCCGAAAGAGCTACCTGGGAAGCCCATTGTTCCTTGTGAGTAAGCATAATTGTAATTTCCCCAAACCATCATACCACTTTTGACCAGTTCTTTTTCTTCACTTTGGTCTGCAAAATGCTCTAAAATATGGTACGCATCGCCAGCTGTATTTTTAATAACATCATTATAATGCTTTAAAATCGCAACACGACTTGCATCATATTGACCCCATGCACCTACATTTCCCAGCGTGTTTTTTTGGGTAAAACCTTTTGATAAGTCAAAACGATAACCATCTATATTGTACTCTTCGAACCAATATTCCAAACATCTGTCCACATAAGCACGAGTATTTGGTGTCTCGTGGTTAAAATCTAAAAACACATTAAAATCATGCTTCGCAACTGCATTTACATACGCTCCTGACGAAACAGGATACATTTGTATCAAAGGGCTTTTTTCGCTAACATGGTTAAAAACAACATCTAAAATAACTGCTATTCCACGTTTGTGGCACTCATTTACCAATTCTTTGAACTTATCAGGTGTGCCGTAGTATTTATCCAAAGCACCATGAAAAGTAGGATTATAGCCCCAAGATTGGTTGTTATCATACTCATTTACAGGCATAAATTCTATTGCGTTGATACCCAAACGTTTCAAATAGTCCAAAGAATCAAGTACGTATTGGTAATTTCTTTGTGTAGAAAAATCACGTACCAAAAGCTCATAAATCACTAAATCTGATTTTGCAGGACGATTAAAAGCAGCCCAAGTTGTCTTCTTTTTCGGATATTCCATTACAGAAACATAGCCTTCGCCTTTGGCAGGATACGCAGGTATATTTGGAAAAGATGCTGCAGGAATACTTTTATCATTCGCAGGGTCAAGGATAAGTTCGCTGTGCGGGTCAGCTACTCTCAACGTTCCGTCTATAGCATATTGATAAGTGTGCGTACCTGTTGTCCATTTGTCAATCGTGAGCCACCAACGAGTTCCATCTTGGCTTAGTTTCATCAAATTTTCAGGTTTTGTATCGAAATTACTAAAATCGCCTACGACATAAATATTTTTTTTGCCAGGTGCATACAGCATAAAAGTAACTGAGCCATTCGGATTGTAGGTTGTACCTAACTTTGCTGAACTCGGAGGGTCTTTTACATCTACGGGTTGCACCGTACTGTATGTAAAAGTTTGGGTAACTTCGTCAGTACCATTTTTTGCTGTAAAAACAACTGTATGCGCACTCAAATCTGCAACAGTAATCGTATGATTGATTTCCAAAGCATTTGAAATTTGTTTTACGATTGTACCATTGTCAGTAATCGTCAAATTTGCATTTTTGCTTGCAGCACCTTTGATAGCGATAGGGTCGCCAATAGCTTTCAGGAGCTGTGTGCCACTCGTAGGAGTGAGTAATTTGCTTGCAAAAGGAGAATTAGCTGTAAATAAATCTAAGAAAAAATCCTTGCCGCCACTTGCTTTTCCTTCCAAAGAGCCATTGCTATTGCGAAAAACAAACGATAATTGTGTAATATTATCCGCAGGATCGGGTGTATAAAAGGCATTGATATTTACCGTCCAAGAATAAAGATTATTGCCCAATGCGGTCATTTTCCAACTGGAATTTGTTTGTCCCCATTGTGTTTTTACATACTTCCAAGTGCTACCATTTCCAGTCAATCCTGTGTGTACATACACATCACAATTGCAATCTTTTAGCCCACTTGCGCCTTGTGAAGCATCATAATAAACCGTAATATTATCATTTACAGTCGGAAATGCAGGATTAGTATAGACCTGTGCTTCCAAAAAATTCATTATCAAGGCACTGATAACGATTAGGATAGATAACTTTTTCATCATCATAAAATGGTTTTAATTAGCTTAAAATAAAATTTGACAACAAGATAAGGGGTTTTTTGTAATACGAAAGTGTTTTAGGATAAAAATAGTTGAAATGGGTGTTAGTAATCAGTAGGATAATCTAAAATTTATTTTTATTTGATAAAAAAAGTCTATTTTTATAACGACTTCCTTTTAAAAAAATTCGCTTATTTGGGCTCAACTACCTAATTGAATAGGCTAAAAACTCAAAACCAAACAAATTTATATTTTTACCTAAAACGTTATTTCATTTATCCTAAAAAAGCTATATCTTTGCAGCCGAATAAACAACCACATCTTTTTTAATATTTTACCTAATCAAATTAAAAAATTCTACTTATTATGTTTTTTAATCTTACAGAAGAGCATTTGGCAGTACAAGCTGCGGCAAGAGATTTTGCACAAAGAGAACTAAAACCTGGCGTTATTGAGCGTGATACACACATGAAATACCCTACGGAGCAAGTGCGTGCGATGGCAGAACTCGGTTTTTTAGGTATGATGGTTTCTCCAAAATACGGTGGCGGTGGCATGGATACTTTGTCGTATGTGTTGGCGATGGAGGAACTTTCTAAGGTCGATAACTCTTGTTCGGTAATCGTTTCTGTGAATAATTCTTTGGTTTGTGCTGGTTTAGAAAAATTCGGAACAGAAGCGCAAAAAGAAAAATATTTGACAAAATTAGCAACGGGCGAATGGATTGGTGCGTTTTGTCTTTCAGAGCCAGAGGCAGGAAGCGATGCGACAAGTCAGCAAACAACCGCTATCGACATGGGCGATTATTACCTTTTGAATGGTACTAAAAACTGGATTACTAACGGTGGTACATCAAAAGTTCACTTGGTAATGGCGCAAACAAACGCTGCGGCTGGTCACAAAGGTATCAATTGTTTGATAGTAGAAACCGACCAAGAAGGCGTTACGATTGGCGCAAAAGAAGATAAACTCGGTATTCGCTCGTCGGATACGCATACTATAATGTACACTGACGTAAAAGTTCCTAAGGAAAATCGCATTGGAGAAGATGGTTTTGGTTTCAAATTTGCGATGAAAGTGCTTTCTGGCGGACGTATCGGTATTGCAGCGCAAGCATTGGGTATTGCAGGTGGTGCTTACGAATTAGCTTTGGCGTACTCGAAAGAGCGTAAGGCTTTTGGCAAAGAAATCAGCAAACATCAAGCAATTGCTTTCAAATTGGCAGATATGGCGACTGACATTGAGGCGGCAAAATTAATGGTTTATCGTGCAGCTTGGATGAAGGATCAAGGACAAAATTATGATGCAGCTTCTGCAATGGCAAAACTTTTTGCTTCGCAAACTGCCATGACGCATACCGTAGAAGCGGTGCAAATTCACGGTGGCTACGGTTTCGTAAAAGAATATCATGTAGAACGTTTGATGCGTGATGCCAAAATTACACAAATTTATGAAGGTACGAGCGAGGTGCAAAAAATTGTAATTTCTCGTGAAGTGCTAAGTGGAAATTTGTATATTCCGATGATGTAAGTAATGAATAATTAAAAATTGAAAATGAATAGTATAAGTTACTCATAATCAATTTATTATAAATAAAAAAATCGACACAAATTTTAAATTTGTGTCGATTTTTTTATTTTTTTATTAAAATTCAGCAGTACCAGGGTAACGAGGAAATGCAATTACGTCACGAATATTCGTCATACCCGTTACGAAAAGTACCATGCGCTCAAAACCTAAGCCAAAACCAGCATGAGGACAAGTTCCATAGCGACGAGTATCCAAATACCAATACATTTCGTCAGTCGGAATGTGTAATGCTTGCATACGCTGCTCCAATTTTTCTAAACGCTCCTCTCTTTGAGAGCCGCCTACAATCTCGCCAATACCTGGAAATAAAATATCCATTGCAGAAACGGTAAGTCCAGGCACACCTTCTTTGGGTTCATCTTGACGCATATAAAACGACTTGATGTCAGCAGGATAATTGGTCAAAATAACAGGTTTTTTAAAGTGTTTTTCTACCAAAAAACGCTCGTGTTCCGATTGTAAATCTGCGCCCCAACCTTCTATCAAATATTTGAATTGTTTTTTCTTATTCGGATTACAATTTTTCAAAATTTCAATCGCTTCTGTGTAAGTCAAACGTTGGAAATCGTTGGCTAAACAAAATTGTAATTTTTCAATCAAGCCCATTTCTGAACGCTCATTTTGTGGTTTTTGCTTTTCTTCATCTACCAAACGACCCGCCAAAAAATCAAGGTCTTCTTTGCAATTATCCAAAGCATATTGTACACAAAACTTCAAAAGACCTTCTGCCAAATCCATATTATCTTCCAAATCTGCAAACGCAACTTCTGGCTCAATCATCCAAAATTCCGCTAAGTGACGAGAAGTATTAGAGTTTTCGGCACGAAACGTAGGGCCAAAAGTATAAACTTTCCCCAACGCCAATGCTCCTAATTCCGCTTCCAATTGTCCAGAAACCGTCAAATTAGTGCTTTTTCCAAAGAAATCTTCTTTAAAATTAACAGTTCCGTCCTCATTGCGAGCAGGTTTATTTACATCCAAAGTAGTTACTCGAAACATTTCGCCAGCACCTTCTGCATCAGAAGCCGTAATGATTGGCGTATGCAAATAAACAAAACCTTTATCGTTAAAAAATTTGTTTACCGCAAAAGATAACGCATGACGTACTCTAAAAATAGCACTAAACGTATTGGTGCGAAAACGCAAGTGAGCGATTTCACGCAAAAATTCTAAGCTGTGCTTTTTAGGTTGAAGCGGAAATTTTTCGGCATCGCTATCGCCCAAAATTTCAACATGAGTAGCAACCACTTCGTACGCCTGACCTTTGCCTTGCGAAGCGATTAATTTGCCTGTCGCAGCAATTGCCGAACCTGTCGTTATGCGTTTTAAAACCGTTGCATCTGCATTTTCAAAATCAACAACGACTTGTATATTATTAATCGTAGAACCATCGTTCAAAGCTACAAACTGATTGTTACGGAAAGTTCTTACCCAACCCATTACTTTTACCTCTTGGTCTAATTTGCCGCCTTTGAGCAGGTCGGCGATTTCGTCACGTCTTATCATTGTGAATTATTTTTTTATTAAAACTCTAAATTTTTTGCAGCTGCAAAATTACATCAATTTTTACGAAA
>JANMGN010000418.1:0-4982 GCA_031374645.1 Chitinophagales bacterium
TGATAATCAGTTACTTAAATATTGTCAAGATGGTGTTTGGATAAAAGATTGGATTGGCGAAGGACCAGAAGAACTTTAAATAATGGGGAATTATCTATTTACTAACGCTGACAGGTTTTTAAACCCTGTCAGCGTTCAGAATTTTTCAATTAGTAGATAATTCCAAAATAATAACTCAAGTAATTTTATTTTGCCTTTACTATTTGAAAAATACATTGCGACAGACACCAAAATAGGTGTTTGGAAAATCGATGAAAACGAAGAATGGTTCATCGAAAGGCTTTGGCTTTGTCACGAAGAACTGTTAGAATTGGCTGACCTAAAAAGTAGAAAACGCCTCGAATGGCTCGCAGACCGCTATGTTTTACACTATTTGATAGGCGAAAAAGACCGTTTTCCTTGTATAAAAAATAAACTTGGAAAACCTTTTTTGCAAGGCAGCGATTTACAAATTTCACTCAGCAACTCTGCCGATAAAGCAAGTGCAATGATTGGAAAAAAATCGCTTGGGCTTGACATTCAGTACCTTACGCAAAAAATAGAACGTATCGCAAGAAAATTTATGCGAGAAGAAGAAATGAGCTGCTTAGATTCAGAAATGCGTTTGGAACATCTGCACGTTTTTTGGGGCGCAAAAGAAGCACTTTACAAAGCATACGGAAAACGAGAATTAGATTTTAGAAAACATATTTTTATTAGTCCTTTTGATTTTGATTTAAACAATGGAAAAGCAAAAGGAAGCATAGAAAAAGACAATTATAAAGCTACTTATGATGTTTTTTACGAAAAAAAAGACAACTATATAATGGTATATGCCATTGAAATTTAATCTTAAAAATATCGTTTAGAACCGTCACTTATTGATAATTAATTTTAAAAATATTTAAAAAATAAAAATGTCAAAAGCAAAATTTAATCTTTTAGCTTTCCTATTATTTACAATTAGTTTTTGGAGTGCTTGTGGCGATGATGAAGTTGCAGAGCCTATTCCAGATGTTTCCAATATAAAAGTAGATATAAGAATTCGCCGTTTTGAGCAAGATTTATTCGCTATTGATACCACAAATATAGCAAGTGGTGTGACGAATTTACAGCAAAAATATCCGATGATGTCTGAAATATACACGCAACTCATCGATGATAGGCGAATTAAAGATGCTACTCCGACACAGCTTTTTGCAGGTTTTATAAAAAGTCCTTATACCAGAAAGCTAAACGATACAGTACAAATCGTTTACGCTGACGTAAGTGATTTAGAGAAAAATCTAAATAAAGCATTTCAGTTTTATAAGTATTATTTTCCTAAAAAACCTATTCCTGAGGTAAATACTTACATTTCAGAATACGGAATTGGCTCTATTACTTATGGCGATAGTTTGCTTGGTATTGGTTTGGATTTTGGTTTGGGCGCAAAGCACGGCGGCTATGATGCAAGTGAAATTCCTCGCTACGAATCTCGTTCGATGGATAAAACACACCTCGTTGCGAAAGCAATGCAAACAATGGTAAGTAATATTGCAGAAGAGGAACAAAAAGGTGGTCGATTGCTTGATATTATGGTAAATAATGGTAAAAAGCTGTATGTTTTGAATAAAATTTTACCTTACGAAGCCGATAGTATAAGATTTAATTACACACAAAAACAAATGGATTGGTGTAAACAAAATGAATCTGACGTTTGGGCATATATTTTGAGTGAAAAACTACTATATTCTGTAAAACAAATGGATTGGGGAAAATTGGTAAATCCAAGTCCTTCTGGTACGCCAAAAATGCCGACAGATTCGCCAGGTAGAGTAGGCAATTGGTTAGGTTACAGAATTGTCAGTGCTTACATGAGAAAATTTCCCAATACGACAATGGAGCAACTTTTGGCTTTTAAAGATGCTCAAAAAATGTTAGATATTTCAAAGTACAAACCCAAAAGGAAATAAAAAATTAGCCGTAAAGTGATATGATAATTTCAGCAATAGTTGCCGTTGGCAAGAACAATATAATTGGCGAAGCAAGTACCAATAGTATTCCTTGGTATTTACCCGAAGATTTAAAGTGGTTTAAAAAACAAACACTCGGACACGCAGTGGTCATGGGTAGAAAATGCTATGAATCCATAGGAAGACCTTTGCCCAAACGTAGTAATATTGTTATTTCACGTGATATGTTTTATTTAGCACAAGGTTGCGAAATCGTACATAGTATAGAAGAAGCCTTAATTTTAGCACAAAACAAAGGTGAAACAGAAGTTTTTATCATCGGTGGAGGCGAAATTTACAAGCAAAGTCTGCATTTATTAGATAAAATTATCTTGACCGAAGTAGATATAGACAGTAAAGGAGATGTTTTTTTCCCGACGCTGAACAGTGAAAATTGGCAGCTCATTTTTGAAGAAAAACATCAAAAAGACGAAAAAAACGAGTACGATTATACTTTTAAAATCTTAGAAAGAAAATAAATTTTATGTCAAAAATAATATCATCTCGACTATCAGCCTTGCGTGCTGAAATGGAAAAATACAATTATGATGCTTACGTAGTACCAAGTAGCGACCCGCATCAGAGCGAATATGTAGCTACACGTTACAAATCTCGCCTTTGGTTGTCCGCTTTCACTGGCTCTATGGCGAATATGGTGGTTAGCAAAAATCATGCTGGCGTTTGGACAGATGCACGATATTTTTTGCAAGCCGAACAACAGTTAGCGGATAGCGAAGTAAAATTACATAAGATGGTTGTACAAGGCGCACCTGAGCATTTTACTTGGATGAATGAAAATTTAGCTCCCGACAGTACCGTTGGTTGCGATGGGTTACTATTCACAGTTGGGCAGATTCGTGCTTTAGAAAATACCTTTTCGGCAAAAAATATTACACTCCAATATACAGAAGATTTAGTTTCAAAAATTTGGACAGAAGACCGCCCAAAAGTTCCTCAAAATCGTATTTTTGAACACGATGTACAATACGCTGGGCAATCTCGTACTGATAAAATAAATGCTATTCGCTCAAAAATGAAATCACAAAGTGCTGATTACCATTTGATTAGCACTTTGGACGACATTTGCTGGACTTTTAATCTTCGTGGAAATGATGTAGAATGCAATCCTGTTTTTTATGCTTATGCTATCATCGGAAAAGATACTTCTTACCTATTTATTGAAGGAAAAAAAGTAAATTCGGAGCTAAAAAATCGCTTGCAAGCGGACGGTGTCGAGCTACAAAGTTATGACGCTATAAGTGCTTTTTTAACAAAAATTCCAAGCGAAAAAAGTATATTATTAGACATCAATACGACAAGTATTTTTCTTTTTAATAAAATTAAAAACGCTAAAATTATAGAAGGCGATACAATTCCATTGTATCTGAAAGCAATAAAAAACGAAACTGAAATCAGTGGAGTTCGTAATGCAATGGTAAAAGATGGCGTTGCGCTGACTCGAGCTTTCAGATGGCTTGAAAATACGGTAAAAAAACGTACCGTTTCGGAAGTAGAATTAGCTCAAAAATTGATTTATTTTCGCTCCAAACAAGCCCTTTATTTTGGCGAAAGTTTTGATGCAATAGTTGGTTACAAAGGAAATGGAGCGATTATTCACTATAAACCTGAAATCGAAACTTGTGCAAATATCGAAAATGAAGGCGTTTTATTGATAGATTCTGGTGGACAATATCAAGACGGAACAACAGACATTACACGTACTATTTGCTTTTCTGAACCTACCGACGAACAAAAAACAGCTTATACTTTGGTCTTAAAAGGTCATATTGGTCTGGCAATGTTGCAATTTCCCGCAGGAACAAGAGGAATCCAAATGGATATTTTGGCACGTGTGCATCTTTGGCAACATGGTCTTAATTATGGACACGGAACAGGTCACGGAGTTGGTTGTTTCCTGAATGTGCATGAGCCGCCACAAGGTTTGATTACAGGTTTGGCTTCGAGAGGAACAATTCCACACGAAATTGGTATGCTAACTTCAAACGAACCTGGTTATTATAAAACAAATGAGTTCGGAATACGTATAGAGAACTTGGTAGTGGTGAAAAAATCAGTAGAGCAAGAAGGCGTACAGTTTTATAATTTTGAAACCGTCACTTATTTTCCAATAGACACTCGTTTAATAGACAAAAAACTGATGACGGCAGCTGAGAAAGAATGGTTTAATGATTACCACAAAATGGTTTTTGAAAAACTTTCGCCAGCCTTAAATTCAGCAGAAAAAAATTGGTTGCAGAGAAAATGTAAAGCAATTTAAAAGAATTACCTAATTAGATTTTCAAAAAATAAAAATTTATCAAAAAAATATTTTAGTTAAAAAAATCTTTGTACCTTTGCGAAACAAACACAAAACTATATTTTTAACAGACTAAATAAATCAAAATAATGTTCGGAAGTAAAAAACCAGTAGAAACAAATAGTATGTCATCTCCTACGGGCGGCGGAAATCCAATGGCATTGAATAGTTTGGTAAAAGGAACTATCGTAGAAGGAACTGTCTCATCAGAAAGTGATATTCGTATTGACGGAAATATTAAAGGTACTTTGACGTGTAAAGCAAAAGTTATCGTAGGACCGACAGGCACTATCGAAGGCGAAATTCGTTGTGTAAATGCGGTAATAGAAGGTAAATTTCAAGGAACACTTTACGTGGAAGAATTGTTGCATATCCGTGAAACAGCAGATGTAACTGGCGATGTTTATACCAATAAATTAACTGTCCAGTCTGGTGCAAATTTTAATGGCGCTGTAAAAATGGCTGCCGACGCTCCAAAATCTAAAATGGTAAGCAACACACCGCCTACAAATACAAAATAAAAATTGGTTATTAATATTTTTTCAAAATAAAAAAATTTAATAAATACTTTAAAATTTTAATAAAATTGGAAAATAAAAAAATAGATAACAGTTATTTAAAATATTCAGGCATGGCTTTTCAGCAATTGGGAGCTATCGTGTTAGGCACTTGGATTGGCAAAATGTTAGACA
>JANMGN010000426.1:0-9590 GCA_031374645.1 Chitinophagales bacterium
AGGCGCATATTGTAGGCACTACACCACTGACACCTGCCAAAATCAACTTAATCGTAGATACCATTCAGCAAAATATCTTTGTAATTGGCGATAGTAACAACGTTGTTTTGGAGGCGTTTAGTTTGGTTGATACTTATGAAACAACAGAAGGTGCGATTTTTTTAAATTCAAAAACAATAGGCGGTTTCCCTAATGATTTTGGTGCAAATGATGATTTTGAGTTGGTTAGAGCTGTTTTTATCATCCAACAAGGCATCATGGATTATATTTATATTCCTAAAAATATCGAAAAATATAAGACAATTTTGAACAATAAACGCTTCAAAACGGCTGATTATTTTCCAGGTGTATGTGCTGCACCAAGTAATTCGACGACTGTTTTTACAGCAAAAATCAATGCAAGTATGCCAAAAGAATACGGAAAACGGACTGCATTTTCCTCTACGGCTGCCCGACGACCAACAGGCTATTACCTTGCGCCAGGAAGTATCGGCAAGGTAAAAGTTCCGCTTTCGATGGTCAATAAAGGTTTTGAAATTTTGGTTGGCGCACATACTTTTGATAGGACAGGAAGCAATCCCGTCCGCCGTTTTTTTCGAGTGACCAATACATTTGCCATCAACGATACGGTAACAGAAATCGTCAATCCGTTTGGTGGTGGCATTTATATCGTCACGCCTTATTTGGCAAAAGAAGGCGTTTTAGAAATCAAATTGAGTAATGTTGTGGCTGCACCGTTTTTCTCTGCCAAAAGTTTTGACAAAACTACCTTACAAAATTGGACAACAACACAACGTAACAATACTGCGCCTTGGGCTGATTTCGAGTCGGATAAATATATCATGCAAGTACCACAAAGTTGGATAAATAAATACGCTGACCCTGTTACGCTGATGAAAGATTGGGACGACCGAATGGACGTTGTATCTAAAATGTTGGGTTATCCAGCTTTACGAAACAATTATATGCTTTATTTACAAATAGATGTCGATATTATGTTTGGTGGTTACGGTATTGGCAATCCGCAAATCAACAATATCTACTCGCCTTATGATGTTGAAGATGGCAATAAAGACCATTGGTTTTTGAAGCCAGGCGTTGAGTTTTGGGAAACCGAATTTCATGAAATGGGTCACGCTCAATTGTTCAGTGATTTTAATGGCGAAGGCGAAGCGTCCGTTAATCTTTTGGCTGCTGCCATTTACAATCGACTTTATGGAATGGATATTGACCAAGCATTAGGCGAATCTTTTGACAATAAACCGTATATAACAAGAGATCAAGCAGCATTGAATTGGATGGTTACGCCCAATTTTCGTGCTGAAAAGCCGATGGATATTTCTGCAACAACCAAAGATGAAGTACGCTATCAGCAGCGTGGCTATGCCAAATATGTTGAAATGGCGGCACTTTTTGGTTGGAATGTGATTGACTCTTTTTATAGAAAAGAACAATTGGATTTTATCGCAGGTGTCACAAACGATAGTTTGTCTGAAAATGACAGTCGAATTTTACATTTTTCAAGAGTAGCAGGCGTAGATATGCGTCCGTTGATACACTTCTGGGGCGTTCAACCCAGCGAACCAGTGAAACTAAGAGAGTTAATTGAAGCAGAAAAGTTGAAACCTTCCAAGAAAATTTGTGATCGTTTGCAACATTACAAAAGCATTATTCCCTTGAACAATGCTGAATTTGTGACACACGCCAACGCCTTTTTTGGTGGTACTGTTCCCGCAGGTGGCGACCCTGATTACGGTGAAGGATGGTATAATATTTGGTTGCCAAAATACGATGCAACGCATGGCGCAGCGGCTCAAAAAGCGATGCAAAACATCATAACTCGCTATTATCCAAGTGGTTGCCCTACGAATGTTGCCACGCAAGAACAAACAGATGACCAATATAAAGTTACAGTTTCGCCTAATCCAGCTTCTGATTTGGTAGAGGTTCGACTAAATGTCGCTTCTCTGTCTGATATGGAAGTCATTTTATTTGATATGCAAGGAAAAATAGTCAAAAAGACAAAAATTATTCAAGGTACTAATGCCGTATATTTCGATACTAAAGGTCTGTATAGTGGAGAGTATATTGTTACGATGCAGCATAAGAATACGATATTGAGTAAGAAGGTTTTAATTGTGAAATAAATAAAAAACGCCTTGCAAAAAAAGTTTGCAAGGCGTTTTTTATTTAAATATTGTAAAAACTTAACGTATAGAACCAAAATGAACAAAATCAATAACGAAATAGAAGCCATTTAACTTTGGCTCATATTGGGTTTCAAGTTACTACCTATAATTTCAAACCCAAACATAGTTTGGGCGTACAGTTTATACTGAAAATGGCAATTATTTTCGCAATTTAACATTAAAATCTTTGCAAAATGGTATTTC
The DNA here is from genome assembly GCA_031374645.1 of Chitinophagales bacterium. Classification (GTDB taxonomy): domain Bacteria; phylum Bacteroidota; class Bacteroidia; order Chitinophagales; family Saprospiraceae; genus CANHEE01. The sequence goes on from JANMGN010000426.1 coordinate 2,394, forward strand.
ATAGAAACACTGTATCTGCCAAACTCTGTTTGGCAGAACAACTTGAAATCCAATATGAACCTTAACTTTGAAAAAATATTTTAGAAATTCTTTTATTCAATTTTCTATGTCACTCAAAAATACTTATTATATTTGTCCGAAACTTTTACTAAAACACACTTAAAATGAGAAAATTATTATGCCTTTTTGTCGCAATAAATCTTTGGGCTTGCGGACAAAAAAAAGCTGTTTCTACCATACCCGTAGCGGACAGTCAAGAAATTAAATTGTTGTCAGAAAATTTTTATGAAGACAGAATCAAGCTCAATCCATTTGAAGCTACCGAGCAAGGAGATGAGCGTTTTAATGACCAATTTCCGATTGACATTTCTGAAACGCACAGAGCCAAATTGCGTGATTTTTATAAAAAATATCAAGCAGATTTGCTTAAAATAAATACTTCTATTCTGAATAGCAATGATAAAATGTCTTACGATATTTTGAAATGGGAGTGCGAAATCAATCTGGAAGATTTGAGTTTTCCTATTCATTTGATGCCTATAAACCAATTCGATTGCACCACTTTATTTTTGCCACAATTGGGTTCAGGTTCGGGAAGTCAGCCCTTCAAAACGGTAAAACACTACGACGATTGGCTCAAAAGAATGTCTGTTGTACCAGCTTGGAGCGATACAGCTATTGTAAATATGAAACGAGGCATAGAAACAGGTTGGGTTTTACCTAAATCATTGGCTAACAAGGCTTTACCTCAGCTCAAAGAAGTTGTTCAACCTGCTACAAAAAGTATTTTTTATACACCAATTAATCAGTTTCCAAAAGATTTTTCTGACGCTGATAAAACTCGTTTAACAGTAGAATACAAAAATGCAATTGAAAAATGGATAAATCCTTCTTACCAAAAGCTATACACTTTTGTACAAAAAGAGTATTTGCCAAAATGCCGTGAAACAAGCGGTGTCGGTGCTATGCCGAACGGACAAGCCTATTATCAGCATACCGCAAAACTCTGGACAACGACCAATATGACTACTGATGAGATTTTCAAATTGGGAGAAAGCGAAGTAGCTCGCATCCGTACCGAGATGGAAAAAGTAAAAGAACAAGTTGGTTTTAAAGGCGATTTGAAAGCATTTTTTGCGCACGTAAATACATTGCCAGCTTTGCGTCCTTTCAAAACAGACCAAGCCATTATTGATAATTTTTCTGTTATTTATGAAAAAATGAAGCCACAATTGGGCAAATTGTTTGATTTATCGCCAAAATCGCAATTTCAAATTAAGCAAACAGAAGCATTTCGAGAAGCATCTGCAAGTGCAGAATATATGGTAGGCTCGCCTGATGGCACTCGTCCAGGCACATTTTATTGTCCCATTTTAGACCCAAAAGATTACAATGTTTTTCAAGACGAAGCCTTATTTTTACATGAAGCTATTCCTGGACATCATTATCAGTGTAGTTTACAGCAGGAAAACGAAAATTTACCAAAATTTCGTCGCTATTTATGGTATGGTGCGTACGGAGAAGGTTGGGCATTATACACCGAAAGTTTGGGTAAAGAGTTGGGTTTGTATCAAGACCCTTACCAATATTTTGGGCGTTTGGGCATGGAAATGCACCGTGCAATTCGCTTGGTAGTCGATGTAGGAATACACGCAAAAGGTTGGTCACGTGAAAAAGCAATTCAATATTCTTTGGACAATGAAGCCGAAACAGAAGCAAATACGATTGCAGAAATTGAACGTTATATGGCAAATCAAGGTCAAGCGTTGTCTTATAAAATTGGACAATTGAAAATTCGTCAGCTGCGAACAGAAGCGGAAGCTAAATTAGGCGATAAATTTGACATCAAAAAATTCCATAACGAAACGCTCAAATATGGTTGTTTGCCTTTGAGTGTTTATGAAAATATGATACGGAGTAGTTATTAAGTAATAGTTACGAATTATTTGGTAGCAATTCTCGATTTGTGTTTCACAATAGTTTGAGAATTGCTATCTTATACAATATTATTGCCCAAAAAGCGTTTTATTTTTACAAATAAATGTAAAACACGATATTTTAAATGAAAAAAAATTCAGTAAAAACCTTCTTACCACTATTTTTCTTTCTTTCTTTTTTTGCTTGCAAAACAGCGCAAACACAAGAACTTTCTCAACCTATGGAGCAGTATAATCCTGTAATAGATGAGCCAGAATCGTCAAAAGTTTCTATTCCTGTACGTATAGAAGCATTTGAAATTGAGCGTTCTGTAAACAACCGTATCAGTGGCGTTCTGTACGAGGATTACGATTATACTGGCGATAATGTGATGATTAAATTAATGAAATCTAATTATATAAACGTTTGGTTTGATGGACAAAACGTCTTTTATCGTGTTCCGATTTCTATCTGGATGAAGCGAAACTTGACTTTGACAGAAGCAGAAGCAACTGGCGAAATCGCTCTAAAATTCAAAACGTATTTTAAACTAAATGCAGACTGGAAATTAGAAACTTATACCAATGTAGAAAGTTATGATTGGATACAACAACCTACTTTAAAAATGGGTTTTGACCTTCCTGTAACGTCTATCGCAAATTTTGTTTTAGAAAAATACAAGGGACAATTGGGCGGCATGATTGACCAACAAGTACGTCAAGCATTTGATTTTAAAACAAATATTCTGAACGGTTGGAACGCTATACAAACACCTTCTTTGCTTTCTCCTGAGTATAAAGCGTGGTTAAAAGTTACTCCAAAAACGATTTCTATGACCCCGATTTATACCAAAGACAATGTTTTGAGTACGACTATTACAGCAGATGCGATTTCGGAAGTTCTTGTTGGTCCAAAACCTGCATTTCGTACCAATACGCCTTTACCTAATTATACGACTTCTTATAATTATGACCAAAATGATTTTGTAGCCAATGTACATACGGATATGCCTTATACGGAAGCAGATTCTTTGGTAAAATTACAATTGGTAGGTAAAGAATTTTTACAAGCAGGCAAAAAAATCAAAATTGAAGATGTCCATTTATTTGGTCAAAATGATAAATTAGTGATAGAAACTAAGCTCTCTGGCGATTTTTCTGGCAATATTTTCCTGACAGGAATACCAAAATACGACCCGCTGACCAGAACAATTATGCTTGAAGAAATGGATTTTGAACTAAAAACTAAGAATTTTTTAGCTAAAAGTGCCAATTGGCTTTTTCACAAAGGTTTGGTTAGTTTGATGGAAAAAAATTCTAAAATTCCTATCGGGCAAAACTTGGACGGCATGAAAGAGGTAATCGCCAACTCACTAAAAAATTATGTAATTAAAAATGGCGTGACGATGCAAGGTACAGTAGATAAATTGGATATAGAAAAGATATTTTTGACACCAAATTCTATTAGAATTGCACTCAATAGCAACGGAAAATTAAATTTGTTGATAAAAGGATTGGAATAAAATTATAAATAACTTCCTTGTAGTCAGTTATTTATCACTTTTTTCTCAACGACAAAATAGTTACAAGTAATTTTTACGCTCACTTATCCTAATAATAAATGTAACCTTGACAGGTTTTGAACCCTGTCAAGGTTACATTTGATTATTTTATCATTTTTCTCAACCAACTATCGTTTATTTTTTTTGTAAAATGCTGATTATAAGCAGCATACGTATTTACTAAAGTGTCAAAAATAAGCGTATCATCATTTATTTTTTCTTCAAAAAAAAGCTGATTAAGTGTTTTTTTGTCCACAGTCTGCACTGTTTTTTCTGCGTCTAAATAAGAAAATAACAAGCGATTGAAAAAATTAACATTAAAATCATGACTAATTTTTTCTACAAAATGAACAGATTTATCTATGGAGCAGCCGCTTGCGCCAGCTTTAGTTTCATCTACGATTAAAACCAAAAATCGCTGATGCAAAAGTTCCGCTTTTGCGCTCAACGCACGATTATGGCTCGACCAATCTTGAACAAAATTACTTGCTTCCAGTATTATTTTTTCGACTTCTTCTTTGCTTAAAACTCTGTCTGCTTGATAAATCCAAACACGGCTATCGGGAGCTAAATCAGTTGCTTGCATCTTAATTCCATTTGTTATTTTGAATAATCAATTCCGCCAAATCATAAACCATGACATGGTCTTGCTTATCTTTTGCTTTCATACCGTCCGAAAGCATTGTAATACAAAACGGGCAATTTGCTGCAACGATTTCTGCACCACTATCTATAATTTCTTCGGCACGTTCCAAATTGATGCGTTTTTCGCCTTTTTCGTCTTCTTTGAACATTTGCGCACCACCTGCACCACAACACAGACCATTCGTTTTACTGCGTTTTAGTTCAGAAAGATTAACATCAAGTTCTTCGAGCAAAGCACGAGGTGCTTCAAAAACACCATTCGCACGGCCCAAATAACATGAATCATGGTAAGTAATTTTTTTACCTTTAAACTCGCCGCCTTCTTTGATTTTCAAGCGACCACCATTGATGAGTTCTTGCAAATATTGTGTATGATGAACCACTTCGTAGTTGCCACCAAGCGCTGGATATTCATTTTTCAACGTATTGAAACAGTGAGGACAAGCCGCAACTATTCGTTTTACATTGTACATATTTAGCGTTTGGATATTTTGTAACGCCAACATTTGGAAAACAAATTCGTGTCCTGCACGACGAGCTGGGTCGCCTGTACAACTTTCTTCATTACCCAAAATAGCGAACTCAATGCCACATTCATTCAATATTTTGCTAAATGCTACTGTTACTTTTTGCGCACGTGCATCAAAACTGCCTGCACAACCTACCCAAAAAAGAATTTCGGGTGATTTATTTTCTGCAGCCATAGCTGCCATCGTAGGAACTTTTAAAGTCATTTTAGATTAATTAAAAATGAATAATTAAAAATGAATAATTACTTTCACGTAATAAATAGCTACTAATTAGTTAATTATATATTAGTAAAAAATATAATGTAAAATTATGTTTTAATTTTTTAATAACGGTATAAATGTTATTTTTTATGCCTAAATCTCCAGAATAATGAGCATTTTTAATTTTTAATTATTAATTTTTCATTATAAATTATTAATTAAAACTTAGTAGCCTAAAATTTTCAACATACTTTCGGCGGTTTGCTCAGGTGTTGCCATCCAATCTACAAATTCGCCACGCACATTTTTATCAACCAAAATATGTTTTGGACCAGGAATAAGGCAGTGTTTTACACCTCCAAAACCACTCAAACTATCTTGATATGCGCCTGTATGAAAAAAACCAAGATAAAGCGGCTCATCTTCGCCATCTACTTTAGGCAAAAAAACTTGGTTCATGTGAACTTCAGCGTTGTAATAATCAGAATTGTCGCAGCTGATTCCACCAATATTTACCCGATGATATTCTTTGTCCCAATGATTGATAGGCAACAACACAAAACGCTCGCCAATGCCCCAAGCATCAGGCAAAGTATTCATAATAGAATTGTCAATCATATACCAACGTTCGCTATCATTTTGTCTTTTTTGACCAATTACGCTAAAAATAGTCGCTGCACTCTCTCCAACAGTAAATTTGCCAAATTCGGTAAAAATATCAGGTTCTGGTACATTTTCTTGCACGCAAGCATCTTTTATTAGGCGAACTATTTCATCTACCATATATTCGTAATCGTACTCGAAGCTCAGAGAGTTCCGAATTGGCATTCCGCCGCCGATATTTATTGCAGATAGGGTAGGGCAGACCTTTCTCAGTTCACAGTAGGTACGTATGCCTTTTTTTAGTTCCGACCAATAATATAAATTGTCCTTTATACCTGTATCTACGAAAAAATGAAGCATTTTTAGCGTAAATTTAGGATTATTTTCAATTTTATTTCTATAAAAATCCATCAAAGACGCTTGACGTATGCCTAAGCGTGAAGTATAAAATTCAAAATTTGGTTCTTCCTCCGTAGCGACACGAAGCCCAATATTCATATTTTCTTTTGTAACAAACTCTTGGTAATATTCCAGTTCTCGTTTGTTATCCAATACTGGAATAACATTTTTGAAACCTTCATTTATTAACGTAGAAATTTTTTCTGCATAGTCTTTTGGTTTAAAACCATTGTTCACAATGATGGCATTTTTGTTGATTTTACCTGTGTTATAGAGTTTCCATACCAAATCTATGTCAAATGAACTCGATGTTTCGAGTTGCGTAATGTTTTTCAAAACCTCATTGAGAACGAAGCGAAAATGCGAGCTTTTTGTACAATAAGAATAAAAATATTTTCCTTTGTAGTCGTGTTTTTTCATCGCTGCATCAAACCAAGTAAATGCTTTGTTGATTTGTTCACTAATCTTAGGAAGGTAAGAAACCTTCAAAGGCGTTCCATATTTTTCAATAAGCTCTAAAAGCGGTATTTCATTGAATAACAATGAGTTATCCTTTTTCTCTAAGGAAAAACCATCTTGTGGGAAATAAAAAGTTTGATCCACAAGGTCAAAATAAGTGTTGTTCATTTTAATTAGTTAAAATAAAATTGATGAAAAAGATAGGCAGATTTCTACCTACAAAAACAAACAACTGTACCTTTCCCGACAACTTCGGAATGACGTTTCAGACTGAACCACAAAGATATTTATTTTTTTGAAAATTCCACTTTATTCATTGATTTATTTTTTCCATATAATTAACATTATGTTAAATAGTGGTTTTAAAAATTTATAAATTTGATGATTTGAAAATGGATACGTGGTGTTCGCTTCGCTCAAATACTCGAATACTCAGCTCTTCAATTACTCAATTTTGTTCGCTTCGCTCAAATACTCATCAAAAAAATTAGTTAAAATTTTTTATTGTTCCCAAAATCTTATAAATTTGCATGTACAAGAGAAAATTACACAACAGGTTATAGAATATATGAGAATTTTAACAATCCTATTACTACTTATTTCGAGTAGTCTATTGCTCGCTCAAAACACATCAAACTTTGTTGTGCTAACTACTTACGATACAATTTCTATCAAAGATGTTGCTAACAATTACCGCTACATCAAAATTATAGATAAACCAGATACTATCTATTTTAAAACAAATGGTTTTGTTTTTGAGCCAGCAAATCTGGATAAAACTCCTTCTTTCTATGGTGGTACTTCTGCGTTAATTACTTGGCTGAATGAGAACTTCCGCTACCCTGCTGAGGCTCGTAAAAATAATATACAAGGCAAAGTTAG
>JANMGN010000438.1:0-8895 GCA_031374645.1 Chitinophagales bacterium
ATTTTCACAACCATTAACCACATCTTATGGCAAAAACATAGATTTTAGGCAAGAAATGCAAGGGCAGGCACGTATTATAACAGAGAGCAGGAGTGTACTTCATCGCATTTTTGAGCGATGGCATGATTTGTTAAAAGATTGAGTGTGGATTACTTATAAGTGAACCGAAAAAAATAAGTAGCACCGTTTATTTACACAAAGCGCTGATTAACAGGATTTTAAAATTTTTAATTATTCATTTCACTAACCCAACTACTTTGAAACAAAAAAAATCTTTGATGTTTTCACACCAAAGATTTTTAAATTATATATCAGACAAAACTACTGTTTGTCGAATCGCATTTCTTGTATAATGTACTGATCTCCACTGATTTTCATATACAAATACACACGATAATTGCCACTTGCCGTTGGCATTTCTCCGATACAATATTGTGTATCTTTTCCTTTTGATGCACCTTGGTGAACTTGATTAAAGGATTTTGGTTTATTTTTACTGAAAAAATCGCTAACAACTGTTTTAGCTGTACTTTTTTCGTATATTTCCTCTTTATCAGCAATCGAAATCTCTACGTCACTATCAAAAAATTTAGATAGTGCATCAGCATTTCCAGTGCTCATAGCTACTGCAATTGGATTAAAGCTGGGCGCAATAGGCTCAGTAAATGAATATAAAAACGAGATAACAGAGAATACTAAAATTAACTTTTTCATTACGTTTTACAATTAAGGCTCGAAGTTTCTATAATAAATTTCGTAGCTGTTATTAATACAATTGTGACGTTTAAATCGTTCAAAAGAAACTTTTTTTAACTAAATATTAGCAAAAAGTTAGCCTAAATACTTCAATATAGTTAATTTATAAAATTAAATTTTACGATACCACGGTAAAGATAATATACTTTTGTGAACTTGTCAAGTTTTTTTTAAGTTTAACTATTGTTAAAATAAAAAATTAATCCTCTACTGTAATGGTACAATAATTTTCTGCAATATCTTGGAAGCTAATATTATGTTCTTTACAGTAGGTCTTCCATTTCTCTACTTTATTTTTTTTGTTAGAAGCGTCAAATATAAGTATTTCAAAATCAATACTTTGTATTATTTTTTCAAAATCCAAATCAGGATTATCCCTAATTAATACATAAGGGACTTTAACCTTTTCGCTCTCGCCAGCAAAATTTTTGCCCACAATAAGTATTTTTTTATTGTGAAAAGCTAAAAAACTATTTTTATAAAAAATATTATCGTTCGTTACTGTGTCTTGTAATCCTAAAAAAAGAACATCATCTGGTTTGATATTTTTACTCAACCTGTAATTATATGCGGCGAAATTAATCACACGCTCAGGAATATCTTTTGAGCCAATACTGAAAACTTTATCACCATCAAAACAATCTATCAAAGTGTAGTAACCTGTATTGTATAAGGTAATCTCTTTGTGCCTTAGCCTTGAATATTGCTGATAAGAATAATTTGTAGCTGCCAAGGTCAAAAAAAGAAAAGAACCAAAAGCCAACCATTTTAATTCTTTTCGGTTAATGGCAGTTATGGCAAAAAGCAATGCAAAATACAATAAAAATACCGTAATTCCACTTAAATATAAGTGTTTTACTGCCCCAGGTGGAATCATTTCTATCACATACAGGCTATTATTTAAAAGCCAAATAATGCCAAAAAGTAATTTGCCAAACAAACTTGCCAGAAATGATGACAAAAAATGAACAACAAACAGAATAATTCCAACATACAATGCCCATGCTGCTACAGGTACAACTATCAGTCCAGAAAGCCAAAAGTAAGTTGGAAATTGGTGGAAATAAAAAACAGAAAGTGGCGTAACGGCAATCGTCGCAGCTAAGGAAACACTCGTCAGCTGCCAACAATAATCTGCAAACGGAAATTTTATTACAGCAAGCAAAAATTTATTTTTGGTTTTTAAATCAAAAAACCGAAAGTGATAAATGTTGTATAGCCAATCTTTTACTTCAATTATTTTCAGACCAGCAGCGTATATTTTAGGTTGAAAATAGACGATACCGACCAAGCCCATATAGGACAATTGAAAACCTACATCGTATAAAAAATACGGATTCCAAAGTAAAAGTACAAAACACGATGCACCTAAAATGTTATAAATATTAGAAGTTCGTGCCAAGGAGCGTCCCAAAATCAAAAAACTAAACATAACTGCTGCTCTCAACACACAAGGCGCTGCTCCTGTGATAAAAGTAAACATCCATATAAAAATTATTTGTAGAAGAGGGTCAAGCCAAGTCCAGATTTTTAATTTACTTCTTGATTTTATTTTTCTCAAAATAACATTCAAAATCACACTTACTAAGCCTACATGAAGCCCCGAAACAGACAAAACGTGTAGTGCGCCTGTATTCACATAAGCCTGAATTACCTCATCTGGTATTTGACTTCTGTAACCAACTATCAATGCAGAAGCCACGCTAAATTCCTCGTTATCAGGTAAATACGTTGCGAGTATTTTCATAAAAGTCTCTTGACTGTCGTAAGCAAAGTGCCAAATAGCTGTACCTCGGCGTTGCGCCATTATTGCCACATCTTCATCTTTTACGTAGCTCAAATAACGAATATTGTGGTATTTCATGTACCGCTGAAAATCAAAAGTTGCAGGATTTTTAGATACTCTGATGGGATTCATGTAACCTTTGAAGCTGATTATATCGCCGTAACTGATACTACTCGACAGCTCCGAAGGTTTCATATAGAGTAAGATATGACCTTGTACGGAGGTATCATTTACAGTAGTTACATCAACCGTAATTTTAATATTTTTGCCCTCTTCGGGTAATTCACTGACCATTCCTATAATATTAACCTGCTTTTTAGGCACAAAATGGTTGCCTAAAAAATTATCTCGGAAGCTCTCGTCGTGAAAATAAACTAAGAAAACACCTGTAATAGTAAAGAAAATAAGGTTAAAAATGCCACTTAACCAACGCCATTTGTAGCTAATTCCAAGTTGTAGAAGAAAAAAGCAAATTAAACCTACTGCGCCTAAAATAGCTTGAAGTACGATATTAAGTTCTAAGTAATTCGCAATGATAATCCCCAATATCAGTGCAAAAGTTGCTCGCAAAAGTGGAGCTTCATGCCAATTTACCATAATAAAGCAATTTCGTATGTTTTCTCAATAAAAATAAACTTTAACTTTGTTTTATGGCATAAAAATAAAATAATAATTTGATACTTTTACATTCTACAATGTTTTATCAAAACAATAAATTTGCATTAATATGATATTTTTATATTTAAAACCATTTATTAAGACCCATGAATAAATTCAGATGCTAATATATTGGTCATTTCTACAGAATTTGTTTGGCATATTTCATAAAAAACAGAAAACGCTTTGACAAACAAGCGTCTGTCAAAGCGTTTTTATATCAGAATTAAATTGTAAAATTATCTAACTCAACGATTTTATACGACCGCCATCTACGGCCAAGCTTACTCCTGTAATATAACTTGCGGCAGGACTTGCCAAAAAAGCAACTGCCGCTGCGATTTCTTCCGCTTCCGCAAAACGACGCATCGGTATTTCATTTTTCATTTCGTCAGCAATATTTTCTATTTCAACAGATTTTTTATTGGCGTTTGCTGCGATAATTTGCTCCAAACGGTCGGTACGTGTTGCTCCTGGTAAAATATTATTGACCGTAATTCCGAATTTTGCCAACTCATTTGACATCGTTTTTGCCCAACCTGCTACTGCCGCACGGGTCGTGTTTGATACACCAAGTCCATCCAAAGGTTGTTTGACAGAAGTCGAAACGATGTTTATAATACGTCCAAATTGTTCTTTTTTCATACCTTCCATCAGTAATGTAGTAAGGCGATGATTGGCAATTAAGTGATTTTGGAAGGCACTCAAAAAGGCTTCGGGCGTAGCTTCTGCAATTACTCCACCAGGAGGACCTCCTGTATTATTGATTAAGATGTGAATAGATTTTTTTACTAAAAAAACACTTATTTGCTTGATAATTTCGTCAAAATCAACATAATCTCCTACAATATAGCTGTGTTTTTGATTATTAGAAGTTGGTAAGATAGCGATTACCTCTTGCAAAACGGTTTCATTACGTGCTATCAAAATTACATTCGCACCAAGCGATGCCAATTCAATAGCCACTGCTTTTCCGATGCCACGACTACCGCCGCAAACCAAAGCATTTTTGTTAGATAGATCTAAGTTCATTTTATTTTACCTTCAAATTTATTTTTTCCAAAGCCAAACGACCTCGCTCAAAATTAGGCGAAAGACGCATCGTATTCTCATAATCTTTTTTTGCTTCCGCAAGTTGCCCCAATTGCTCGTTGCAAACAGCACGATAAAAAAACGCCATTACATATTGTGCATCTATATTTATGCAAATATTAAAATTATCTTTTGCTTCTTTTATTTTTTTCAAATCCATATACAAAAGCCCAATATTATAAAGTGCATCGGCATCTTGTGGATTTTTTGCAACCACTCTTTTGTAAGTAGTAATAGATTTTTCTAATTCTCCTCTGTTGCTGTAATGTACAGCTTCGCCAAAAATAGCATGCACATCAGTAGAATCTATGCGTTGCGCTGCCAAAAAATACTGTAAAGCAGTTGGGTCTTTTTTCTCTTCTATCAAGTGACCAAGTTCTACCCAGGCATCAACGTGTTCTGCATCTAAAGAAGTACATTTTTTGAAAGCGGCAATAGCGCGTTCTTTTTCATTGAGCGCACTGAGGTTGCGCCCTTGCATAAAAAATGCCTCGGCAGATTGCGGATCTATTTGCAAAACTTTTGCTGTAATTTCTATCGAAGGCTTATATTGTTGCACAATATGTTGCAATTCTGCGAGTTTCAATAGCGAAGGAATACGTGTAGGGTACAAAGCGACAATACGTTCCATGGTACGAATTGCCATACGAGATTCGTTTTTGTCCATATAAACATCAGCCAAAATATGATGATACGCCGCATTTGTAGTGTCTATTGCGATTGCTTTTGCCAAATCTTTAATGGCTTCGTCATAGATATTATCCTTGTAGTATGCTGCTGCACGCATGGCATATAAGCTGTCGTTTTTAGGGTTTTCTGCAATTCTTTTGCTCAAACCATCTATAACAGGATTTCCTGTTGTGACAAATTTTTGCTCTTTTTCTGTTTCTTTACAGGCGAAAAGAGTACATACGCTGAGTATGATGAGGTATAAAATATTAATTTTTTTCATAAAAAATAACTTTGCGTTTAAGCAATCAGTTAGCAATTTCGATTTCGTATTTATTCAAAAGTCCAGAAATTCCCAATATGGAGAATTTAGCTTTTTTAATTCGATTATTTTCTGGGTCAATAGTATAATTATAAGCTGTCCGAAAATCTACTTTTTCCAGATTTACATTATCAAAAGTAGCATTTAAAAGGTCACAATTATCAAAAATGGAGTTGCTCAAATCGCACTGCGTAAAATCTGTTTCTTGTAATTGTGATTTTTTAAAACTCGTTTTCTTCATTTTTATTTTATAAAAAGAAGAATGATTGAGTTGGCAACCGTCAAACGAAAAGGAAAGCCCAAATTCAAGACATTCATCAAAACGTAAGCCAAGCATTTTACTGTTTTTGAATTTCACTTCTCTAAATACTGTATTATCCAATTTTACCAAACTCAAATTACAATCGTTGAACTCGCAATCCATAAACTTAAATTCTGAAAAGTTATTGTTTGAAAAGTTGCAGCTATTGAAAATACAGTTTTCGTATTCCCCTTTGGGCAAATGATTTTCTGTAAAATCGTTTTTATCAAATTTTTTATCTTCTACAAAAACTGTCTTCATATACTAAAAGATTATACTATTTTTAATTCAATACAGGCAACTCCAAATATCCTTTAAACTGTGTATCTTCTTCAAAAACAACATCTGTAAAATCTGTGACAACATTATATAGCGTATCTCGTTCGATAGGTTTTCGGTGGACACTTCTGACAAGTTTTACCAAATCTTTGGTGCTAAGTGCAGGATTTTTTTCTTCCGAACCAGCCATAGAATATATCTTCGTAGTATCATCAATAGTACCATCAATATCATCAACGCCCATTGAAAGCGCAATCTGAGCCGTATTTCTACCAATCATGGGCCAGTACGCTTTTATATGGTCAAAATTATCTAGATAAATTCTTGAAATGGCATAGTTTCTCAAATCTTCTATCACAGAAACTTCTTCCAAATGGCTCATTTGGTTGTCTTGATTTCTGAATTTCAAAGGAATAAAAGTTTGGAATCCGCCCGTTTTGTCTTGTAAAGCACGTAATTTTTCCAGATGATCTACCCTGTGATGGTATTTTTCAATATGACCGTAAAGCATCGTAGCGTTCGAGCGCATACCGAGTTCGTGCCAAACTTCGTGAATACGCAACCACTCTTCGCCACTGCATTTTCCACCAGCGATTTGGTCACGGATTTCAGGATGAAAAATTTCTGCACCGCCGCCAGGCATACTATCCATGCCACTTTCTTTGACGAGTTTCATTCCTTCCTCATAGCTCACTTTTCCTTTTTTGAAAATATAATGATACTCAACAGGTGTCAGTGCTTTGACGTGTAAATCTGGACGGTGTTCTTTTATTTTTTTGAAAAAATCCAAGTAAAATTTTAAATCATATTGTGGTAAAACACCTCCTACAATGTGTACTTCCGTTACAGGTTCGTCGTCATATTTTTTTATAATATCCATCATATCGTCCATAGAATATTCCCAAGAGTTATCGCCACGTTGTTTTATCAAACGAGAATACGAACAAAATGAACAGGTATAAACGCAAAGGTTTGTAGGCTCGATGTGGAAGTTACGATTAAAATACGTATTATCACCGTGCTTTTTTTCTCTAATAAAATTTGCCAAAGCACCTACATAAGCCAATTCGCCTTTTTCAAAAAGATATACACCTTCATCAAAGGAAATACGCTCGTTATTGACTACTTTTTGAGCAATTTCACGGTGTTGTACTGGTAATTTCACATCATTTATGATGGAAGAAAGATTACTTATTGTCATTATTTTTTCTTTTTCTAAATATTCAATACATTCATTTGCCGCTGCATAAACTATTATCACTAAGCAGCTATTTTGAATGTACTTAAAACACTTTCCATGACTTTCAGTTCAAAATAAAAATACTTTTCGTGGTGCAAAACTACAATTTTTTTATCATTACTAAAAACTAAACAAGCGTATAATCTATTTATATGTATCAAGACTTCGTAAACACGCTTGTTTTTTGTGTAAAACTTGAAAAAAGCGTAATTATTTTATTTTTTACAAATGTTAATAATATATATAATTCGTTATACCTTTGTAAAAAAATTTAAACGATGGGACTTATCGCTTTGGAAGGTATGCGTTTTCATGCGTATCATGGTTTTTATGCAGAGGAGCAAGCCATGGGAAATGATTATATTTTAGATGTTCAGTTTGTAGCAGATAATAATTTGCTTGCCTTATTGGGTACGCCTATAAACTACGAAACGGTTTATGAAATCTGTAAAATTGCAATGCGAAAAAAAACAAAATTGCTCGAAACCATTACAGAACGTATCGCAAACGACATAAAATTTCAATTTGATAAGGCACAAGAGGTAAAAGTTCGTTTGAAAAAAGTAAATCCGCCACTTGGTGGTCATGTTGATTTTGCGGTTGTAGATAATGATGGAGCAATTGCGCTCGAAGGTATGCACTTTCGTGCTTATCATGGCTTGCACGAAGAAGAACAAATTATTGGTAACGACTATTTGCTTGATGTATCTGTTATGATAGATACAACGACTGCTTCAGAAACCGATGATTTGTATAAAACTGTAAATTATGAAACCATTTATGAAATATCAAAAATGGTCATGTCAGAAAAGGCAAAATCACTCGAAACTATTGCGGACAGAATTACGGCTGCCCTAAAACATCAGTTTAATAATATTCAGGAAATAAAAGTTTATTTAAAAAAATTAGACCCTGCGGTTGGAGGTCAGCTTGATTTTGTTAGCGTAAAAACCGAAGACGATTTTATCAATAGATGTGGAAGATGCAATCGCCCAATGATTTGTTACGGAGATAGCAGTTGCTGGTGCAAAAATATTGTAGTGCATCAGCGGACGCAAGAAGCTATCGCACAACAATATAAAGGTTGTCTTTGTCAAAGTTGTTTACAGTTTTTTGCTAATTAAAACAATGGGCAATAAGCAATACAATAATAATTTTATACAAGTAAATATTTCAGCCTAAAACCAACCACCATATATGAAAATACAGCCATTTAGAGCGATTTTGCCCATATTGTCTAAAATAGATAGTTCAGAAGCATTTTTTGATTCTGTCAGAGAAAGTTTTTCTACTTACCAATCCCAAGGTCTTTTTCAAGAAGAAGATGAAAAAGCGGTGTTTTTTTACGAAATAAAAACAGAAAAACGCTCGCATCATGGCGTGATTGCTGCACTTGATTTGGAAGATTTTGCAGACGGGAAAGTAAAAAAGCACGAAAAAACGCTTTTGGAAAAAGAGCGTCAGCAAATGTCGCTGCTCATAGAACGTGGCGCAATGGTAAAACCTGTTTTGCTAACGTACCGTACAGTACCTCTTTTACAGCAATTTATGAAAGAATATACGGCTAAAAATGAAGCCCATATTTCTTATTCTTTTCAAGAAGGCAAAGAAACACATCAATTTTGGAAAATAAAGGACAGCGAAAAAATAGAAAAACTACAAGATTTTTTCAAAAACAATATCCCTTTTACGTATGTTGCAGATGGACATCATCGCTTAACAACCAATGTTTTATTGCACAAAACAATGCAAAATGAAGGAGAAGGACAGTATTACAACCAAATATATTGTGC
>JANMGN010000488.1:0-5101 GCA_031374645.1 Chitinophagales bacterium
ATTTTCAGCGTTGCCTTTCCATTCCCAAAGATAAGAACCAGAAGTAAATTTACCAAAACGGATAAGGTCTGTACGACGGTGTCCTTCCCAGTACAATTCTCTTGCACGCTCATCTAAGATGAAATCCAAGGTAAGTTTTTGGTCTATAACTTCGTCTGCATTAGCACGTTTACGAATATCGTTGATGTATTTTAATGCCGTGGCTTTGTCGCCTGCGCCACCTCTCAACACTGCCTCAGCATATATGAGGTACATATCTGCCAAACGGAACATTGGGAAATCAGTATCAGGATGTGTATTGTCTGAACCTGGGATAGCTGTATAAAATACGATAGAATCTTTGGACGGATCAACTTTAGATTTGATAACGTTTTTCAAAGAATCTCGTAAAATATTTTTGAATTTTTTTATTCCGTAACCACTTTTGAAAGAAGAAATATCTTTTACTTCCAAAGTTTGACCATCTGTATGAAAAGACGCACGCTTATCACCTTTACCATCAATATCATTTTGAGAAAACTTATTGACAAAAGCCTTTGTGGTACGAAGACCGCCCCAACCACCTTTTACACCAAATTCAGCACTTTTCATCGTTCCGCCAATAGGAGCATTTACTAAAAAAGTGGTTGCGCCCCAAGTACGGGTATTCAAACCGTCAGATTGTATTGCAAAAATAATTTCTTTAGATTTATCATTGTCTGCTGCGAACACCCAGCTATATTTTTTATCTAAAGCATAACCTGCATCAATTACTTTTTTAGCATAAGTAGCAGCTTCTGTATATTTTTTTTGTCCAATATACACCTCTGCATTGAGGTACATTTTAGCCAATAATGACCAAGCTGCAGCTTTGTCTGCACGACCATATTGTGAGCGAGGTGCTAACAAATCGGCATCAATTGCTTGTAATTCTCTTTCAATATAAGCAAAAAGTGTTGCTCTATCTGTTTGTTTTGGAAAAAATGCACCAGGAATATCATCTTCGGTTACAAAAGGAACATTTCCGTACAAATCAAGTGCATGATAATAGCTTAAAGCACGTAAAAAACGAGCTTCTGCA
Source organism: Chitinophagales bacterium (assembly GCA_031374645.1). Lineage (GTDB taxonomy): Bacteria > Bacteroidota > Bacteroidia > Chitinophagales > Saprospiraceae > CANHEE01. Next base: position 1,061 of record JANMGN010000488.1, read on the forward strand.
CGGTAATTTTTCAAGTTTTCGCCGAGTGCTGCTCCTACGCCACGCTCTTTTACTTTTGCGTCTGTTGTTTCACGGATAAACTCGTTGCAAAGCGTAATTTGGTAGTAAGCACGTGCAAAAAAAGTACGTACAAACTCGTTAGTCGGTGTCCAAATCATAGTATGGAAATTTGACAATGAGCCATCGTTCCAACCAATTACGGCTTCGTCGGTTGGTAATTCTTGCATTTTCCAATACAAACGAGTGTATTGAGAAAAGCCTTCATCTAATCCAGCTATGTCTGCTTTTCCCGAAGGTCCTTGCTGACCACTTGTTGCTAAACCTGAGTATAATTTTGCCAAAACTCTGATATAGTTTTCTGGATCTTTATAGATTTTCGCAGAAGTAATCTCTATTACAGGCTCTTGGTCAAGGTCTTTTAAGCAAGAGCTAAATGTAAATCCTATTCCTAATAGGAAAAATACAACGCTGATTTTATTTATTATTTTCATTCTAAAATTATTAAAAATGTAAAATATTTTTATTTTAAATAAAAAGTACAGAGCAATAAAATACTACAACAAATATTAGAACCCAATGTTTATACCCAATGAATAAGTTCTTGCACGTGGATAGAAATTATTGTCGATACCATTAAAAATTTCAGGGTCAATACCTTTGTATTTTGTAATTACAAAAGCATTTTGCACATTGAAAGAAATGGTTGTTGTAACAGGCGTTTCTTCTGTTCTTTTGTCCGTAATTACGTAAGAGATATACATATTATCCATACGTAAAAAAGAAGCATTTTCCATGTAGTAATCAGATTTATTATTTACTACATCTATTTTCTTAAAACCTGTTTCATTCACACTTGTGCTGATATTTGCAATATAACCTTCTGCCGTTGATATTTTGTCAGAAACACCATTTTGAGAAAAAATATTGTTGTACATATAGTTACCTATATTGCTACGTAGGGTAAATCCTGCATTGAAATTTTTGTGCGAAAACTGTGAACTAAAACCATACAACTGTGTAGGTGCTGGATTTTTATATAAATAACGGTCGTCAGCTGTGATTTTACCGTCTTTGTTTAAGTCTTCAAACAAACCTTCGATTGGTTTTCCAGCCGTATTATACACTTGTTTGTAAACATAAAAAGTGCTTACAGCCGAGCCAATTTTATTGAATTGTATATTTTCACCTACGCCACCTGCGATACCGCCTGCTTCAATACCAGGGGCATTTGGGTCACTGTATTTTGTAAGTGCCGTAATTTTATTTTGGTTGCTCGTAACGTTGAAACCAAAAGTCCAATTGGTCTTTGCAGTAGCGATAGGATTAAAATTAATGCTAAATTCTATACCTTTATTGGTTAAAGAACCAGCATTGGTTACGAAACGATTTTTCAAGTTTGATCCTGCTGCAACAGGCACTTCTGCCAAAAGGTTAGAGCTTAATCTGTTGTAAACGTCTATCGAACCATAAATTTTGCCTTTTGCAAAACCATAATCTAAGGCAACATTAGTGGTACTTGTACTTTCCCAAACATTTTGTGCATAAGCCTCTGGTCTTAGTGTTCTAACAATTTTATCGCCAAACTGATAAGAAGTAGTCGTTTCGCTTAACGTATATCTCGTCCAGTAGTCGTAAAGACCTCCTGCATCTTGCTGACCTGTTGCGCCGTAACCAGCACGCAACTTTAAGTCAGAAAAAATGCCTAAATTTTTCATAAAGCCTTCTTCGTTGATTTTCCAAGCGACTGCAAATGAAGGAAAAAGTCCCCAACGGTTTTCTGGCGAGAAACGAGATGAAGCATCTGTACGAAGCGTACCTGTAAAAATGTATTTGTCTTGTAGATTAAATACTGCACGCCCAAAAAATGAAATTAGAACAAGTTTGGTGGTGTCTGGAACAGAACGACGTGTAACCGCATTACCGTTACCTAAACCTAAATCTCTATCATATCCTCTTGTTTCGTTGTAAAAACTTTGGTAAGAGTGTCCTCCAACAAGGTCTAATTTGCTGTTGCTGCCTACTTGTCTATTGTAATTGAGGTACGCTTCCATCAATTTATTCAATTTGTTTTGAGCGTAAGCACCTTCGTATCCACCACTGTTAAAGGCTGCTGCGGAAGCTGGCGTTGTGTATTTTTCGCCCTCACCGTGTGCTTTATCAAAACCTACATTTAGGTTTGCACGCAATCCTTTTACGAAAGGCAAAGCATAGTTGAATTGTACATTTCCAATCTGACGGGTTGCTGTACTTGCATCTTGTTTCAAATTCAATAACGCCACAGGGTTACGTGGAGCAAGTGCATTTGGAGCATCATCTTTTACCCATTCAAAATAGCCACTCATTGCTGAGTTTTTGCTATCCAAAACAGATTGAGTAGGGTCAAAACTCAAAGCATTTCCTACTGCGCCTTGGTCAGCAAATTGATTTTTCAATTGTGCTACCTTGTAGTTTACATCAACTTTTAAGCTGTTATTGAAAAAACTTGGACTAAGACCTACCGAAAGGGCATTTCTTGTCATATTAGAATTTTTCAAAATACCATTTTGGTTCGCATTGTTGTAAGATACACGATAAGGAAGTTTATCCAATGAACCAGAGAATGTAAAGTTGTGGTCTTGGCTTACTGCATTTCTAAAAATTTCTTTTTGCCAATCCGTATTTGCAGTACCTAATAAATCTATTTTTTTTGTTTCTCCTGTAGCTTTTACGAGTTCTCTAAACTCATCGCCTGTAAATACTTTGGCGAATTTAGCTGGCTGACCAATTGAAAGTAAGCTACTAATATTAACTTTCATTTTGCCCGTAGAACCTTTTTTTGTCACAATCATAATGACACCGTTTGCAGCACGTGAACCATAAATAGCCGTAGAAGAGGCATCTTTTAGAACTGTAATGGATTCGATGTCGGCAGGATTTACGAAACCTAAACCATTTGCAGCACCGTTGATACCTCCGTTATCCAAAGGAACGCCATCTATTACGATTAGTGGGTCATTGCTTGCGTTTAAAGAAGAACCACCACGAATACGAATAGTAGAACCTGCGCCAGGCGCACCTCCGTTGGAAGTGATTTGAACACCTGCTACTTTACCTGCAACCAATTGCTCAGGTGTTTGGATTGCTCCTTTTACGAAGTTTTCGGAAGTGATAGACGTAATTGCGCCTGTCAAGTCCTTACGTTTTTGTGTACCATAAGCGACTACTACCACTTCATCAAGCGCTTTGTCGCCTTTCATAACTACATCAATTACGTTTGATGCACCTAAGGTAACGATTTGGCTCGACATACCTACATAAGAAATTTCGAGTTGAGTAGTGCCACTGGGTACTGTTAGGGTGTAGTTACCATCTATGTCGGTGGTAGTACCTGTTGTCGTTCCTTTTGCGACTACATTTGCGCCAATAATAGCTTCTTTTCTACTGCCTGCTTCGCTAACGTTTCCTTTAATTACACGCTGCGACCAAACGAATGTTGTAGTAAACAACATCAAAAGGAGAAGTAATGATTTTTTCATACAAAATTTGTTTTTATTTAATAAAACATAACTAACTGTTAATCAGATTTTTATTTGTAAAAATAAATCGTATAACAGTTTTTAATCCGAAATAAGGTGTAAAAATATAACTTTTTTTTGAAATGAGAAATGTTTATATTTTTTATATGTAAATTTATGTCGAAAATAATAATTGATATTTATCAAATAACAATTTACTATTTTTTTTCGTTACGACCCAACCTATTGCAAGAAACGCTTGTCTTAACAACAAATCTAATTTTTCAACTTAAAAAATTTTCAACATGAAAAAATTATTATTTCTAATTAGTATCAGCATCGTTACGATGTTTGTTTTCAATGCTTGCAATTTAGATTCTTGCAAGGAGAAAAACACTTTTGAGAAATGGACACCTATTTACAAAAAAGTAGATGAAATTCGCCTTGATGTGAAAGCCGAAGCTCCACGTGAATTGCAAAAACCAGGCAAATTGTATTTTTATGACAACTATGTTTTTATCAATGAGCAAAAAGAAGGTATTCACGT
>JANMGN010000531.1:0-1879 GCA_031374645.1 Chitinophagales bacterium
GATGTGATTACAACTGACGCAGCTGGCGTTTTGAGAAAGCAAACAGCAGGAAGTCTTGTAGCAAACAACGCTTGGGCATTAAATGGAAATGCTGTTTCAGCAATCAAAACATTAGGGACTACTTCCAATTTTGATTTACCAATTATTACCAATAATACTGAGAAAGTGAGAATAACTTCAACTGGAAATGTAGGAATAGGAGTTATGACACCAAATACAAAATTGGATATTGACGGAGCGGTAGCGGTCAAATCTTCAAGTGTAGCAGTCACAGCGGACAATCAAGTGATTACAGTTGGCAATCGTTCGTTTTTAAAATTGAGTTCACTTGGAACACCTGCAAATCGCACTATCACATTAACAAATGGTTTGAGTGATGGGCAAATTCTTTACATCAGCGTAACAGCTGATTTTACAGGCGGTGTCGAATTAGCAGATGCTGGAAATTTAAGCCTTACAGGAATTGCTCAACTTGACGACAAAGATACCATGCAGTTAATTTGGGACGGCTCTTCTTGGAATGAAATAACTCGCTCAGGTAATTAAAGAAAAATGATACAAAATATCGCTTTTTTTAGTTGTTGTGCTTAAAAATAGTTAGGTAAATAATTGATAATCATATAGTTATTAAATTTATAAAATGAAATCACTACTTAGTAAAATAATATTTTTTTTAGTAATAATTTTATTTTCAATAAAAATAGAAGTTACTCAAGCGCAAGGTATTCAAACGTTTCAAAGTATTCGTTTGTTTCATCCCACTACGCCAGGGCAATTCATCACTTTGATTCCACCAACTACGATTACGAATTATGGACTGACTTTGCCCGCTATACAAGGGGCAGTAGGTACAGTAATGACAAATGACGGAACGGGCGTTTTGACATGGGCAAGTCCGACAGCAAATGCTTGGTCTTTGACGGGAAATGCAGTAGCAGCAGATGGTGTAAAATTTTTAGGTACAACCGACAACTTTGCCTTAGATTTTAAGGTCAATAACCAAAGGTCGGGGCGAATATCCAATAATTCGGGTAGCGGAGAAACCTTTTTTGGTTATCAAGCAGGTAGTGCTAATGTTAGTGCTTTTGGAGTAACAGCTATTGGTTATCAAGCAGGGCTTTTGAGTACAGGAGCAAACAATACTTTTGTAGGGTACAATAGTGGTTCAGCAAATTTGACAGGTAACAACAATGCGTTTTTTGGAACAAACTCAGGCGTATTAAACACGGGTATAGACAATACTTTTTTAGGATATAAAGCAGGATTTAGCAATTCTTCTGGTCAGACCAATACTTTCGTAGGAAGTCAATCAGGAGAACTGAATAGTACAGGTACAAAAAATACATACATAGGTTTTGAAGCGGGAAAAAATGCAACGGCTGGCGATAATACTTTCGTAGGTTATCACGCAGGTCGTTTGACAACATCAGGAGTAAACAATACTTTTATGGGCAGACAAGCTGCAAAAGATAATACAACGGGCCAAAATAATACGGTTGTAGGTTCGGAAGCCTTGTTTTTGAATACAGTAGGATGGGGTAGTACTGCGGTAGGTTTTAGAGCTTTATACAACAATGTAAGATATGGAAACACCGCCATTGGCGATAGTTCGATGTATTCTAATACAACAGGAGCTAGCAATACAGCACTCGGTTATCAAAGTCTTTGGAAGAATACAACTGGCTCAACCAATACGGCAATCGGACAAGCTACATTAGTCAATAATACAATAGGAAATTACAATACCGCATTAGGACAAGCCGCAATGGTTTTAAATGTTGATGGTTCGGCAAATACAGCTTTGGGACAAGCGGCTTTATTTAGCAATGTATCGGGTACGTACAACACGGCTATCGGAGCGACATCACTCTATAACAAT
>JANMGN010000549.1:0-7278 GCA_031374645.1 Chitinophagales bacterium
TTTAAAAAAATGAAAAAGAAACTTTTTTTCGTGAATGGCGCAGCATTTCCTATTTCTAACACTTCTGACCAATCGTTGCAAGAGTTAAGTAAAGAGCATTTGTCAAAAATCAAAGGTGGCGAAAAGCTGCCGATTGTAAAAAAGCCGACTATCATTATTGAAGATGAGATAGAAATGTAGAGCTTCAATTCATGTATTTTTTAGCACGGGCTTAATGCCCGTGCTAATTATTTCGCTTAAATCAACGATTGCCTTTTGCTTTTTTTCTTAAATCTAAAGCATGAGTCAGAAGCCAATCTCTTGAAACTAAGTTGGGCGTTTTTTCTATTTCATTGGTTAATTTTTCCATTTTTTCTAATTTTTTCTCCAGAGGAACTATATCGGTACTATGATATAAGGAGGAAATCATTTTTAAAAAATTAGCATAACCCGCTTTTTTTTCTTCGCTGAATACAGTATCTCGTGAAATGAACTTACGAAAAGCATTGATTTTACTTTCAAGTAAATCGTAATATTCTGATTCTGCAAAAATACTTATCTCAAGTAGATAGCGGCTATAATTTGTAAAAGCTTCAGGCTGAATGATTAGATTAAGCTCAGTTTGTGCCTCTTGGTATTTTTTCGCAATAAAAAGAAATTGAGCTTTAGCTAATGCGATTGCATTTCCTCTTAAATCTTCATTTAACATTGTGCCATATTTTGATATAAAAGAATCAAATGCTGCTTGGTCTTGTTGTTTGGAATAAACGAAGGCAATGTTACGAAATGTTGCTCTTGTGATTTGCTCGTTTTCTAAAAGATATCCCTTGTCAAAGCCTGTAAGATAAATACTTAGGAAAATATCGTAGAAATATTTTTTGCCTTTTTTAATTTTTTGAATACAAAGATTTGTTAAAGAAAAGCTTAAAAATTTTAGGTCTGCGGGAGATATGAACAAAATATTGTCCAGCAGATTTTGCCAAAAATCGAGTATAAGAGCGTCGTTTTCAGTTTTGTCTTCTAATATTTCAACAAGAGCAAAGTAATACTTTACGATTGTATAATTTGAGTTTTGCAACTGATGAGTCAGCTCGTTCCAATCATTGATGATTTTGTCATTTTCATTTTGAACGATGCTGCTGCGTAAATATTTTTGTTCAATGCTCAAACGAAATTTGTTGATGAGATAAAATTTTTCCAGTGCTTCTACACTTGCATTTAAGGAAATGTCGAGTTTATTACTTTGCGGATGTTGGTACATTTCTCTACGGATTGAAAAGGAAGCAAATAAGTTATCAATGTCTTGAAATTGCGAGTCTTCTACTTCTTGAAGATTTTTTGTACTTACTTCCATGAACTCCTCGTGCATTGCTCTTTTGGCAATTGCCCGAGTTAGGAAAAGATTGTACCACAGCTTATTTTCTAAAAGTTCTTGTTGGGCGAGCCAGCTTTTGAGTTTACTTAAGATTTCGTAAGATAATTCGTACACTTTTTTCTTATTAGCGGCATTGCTGTTCTGGAATAAAAAAAAAGTGATTTCTTCTATTTTTAGCTTTTCAGCATTGTGTTTATCGAGCAAGTTTTTTTCAAGATAAGCTAAAAAACTAAGCTGCATTTTGGGAATACGTTGCAAGCTAAATGTTAGGATTTTTTTAAAATCCTTATATTCTGACTTATCTAAATTTGATAAGTAGCGAAATAGTTTTTGTTCGGTCATTTTCATTCAACATTTTGGTTATCAGTTATTTATGAGTAATTTTAGAAGAAACTCATCCGAAAAATGGAAAAAAATGTACTTGCGAGGTACATTTTATATAAAGTATCTTCGTAGCGCAATAATAAGAAATTATCAGCACATTTCAGTAAATAATCAATTACTAAAAAATCATTTAAAAACAAAATACTTTATTATGAATACACGTGCAGTTACAAGGGAAGGTTTTTATGAAGCCATAAAACCTTCGCAATGGGTCTTTATCAAACAATACGCAATGTATGGAATAGGAGCATTTTTATGCTTAACAAAAATAGTAACATATCCTATTTTTGCTGTCATAGGGCTTCTTTTTTGTGCATTCAAAATTTTTGAAAAGTACATGACCGTCAAAAACTCCAGTTTCCTCATTTCACAAGAAAGACTTGTCATAAAAAGTGCTACGCTTTGGGGCATCAATGTCTATGATATTGAAAGATGGAGAATCCGTGATGTCGAGTTGTACCAACCCTTGTTATTTCAAATATTTAAAATCGGAAACCTGCGAATCAATAGCTCGCAATATGACAAACAAGAATTGACGCTATTCGGTGTAGAAAATCCAATGTACATCAGGGAAATCATCAGTAGTATTGCGAGAGGGTCTATTAACGAAGGCGATTACGAAGCTGTCAGAATAGAAGATTTACCTAAAAACAAAAATTTATTGAGATAAAAATAATTTTTAATTTAAAAAAACTAAAAATATGAAATCATTCGCAAATCACTTATCGGCATTAATTTTCTTTTTTGCCTTATTAATCTCATCGTGTAAGTCCGAGAGCATACCTACCGACCCAGCGTTAAATCGCTGCAAATTTTTTTACGACAATGTGCCTATTGTTGGCGGAGGCGTTAATAATTACAATTCTTGGCGAAATAATCACTACAAAATAACGATTGCCAACGATAAAACGACCATAAGCATAAAGGCAGCGTTTAAAGGAGTAAATGGAAGAATTTATATTCTGAATAGTGCTGGTAATTCTATAAATTACACCAATACGGAAATTTCTCCATCTATTGACGATTTCGTTATTGACAAAGCAGGAACATACTACGTAGTCTTAAACGCTGAAGGAATAGGAACGTATTCCTTAGATATTTGTGGTAGTGTAGCTGCTGCCGAATTGATAAATTCATCTAAAATAAGTTTTGATAATCAAAATATGCCTGTTGGAGGCGGTGTGAGCATATACAACTCTTGGCGAAATAATCATTTTTCTTTTGAAGTAACAGAAGACGACTCCGATGTTGATTTTCTTGTAAAATCAAAAGTTACAAATTGTCGAATTTATATTTTGAACAGTGCTGGTAATTCTGTATCGTACACTAACACAGGAACTTTTCCAGAAATTTCACCTTTAAATTTAAAAAAAGGACTTTATTACATCGTTGTGAATGGAGAAGAAGATAAAGCTACTTCCTTTGATTTAACGATTTACTCCAAAACAGGTGTAGTTGCGAATACAAAAAGTATTACGTCTACTGCTTTTTCTAAAAAAACAGGTGCTTTCAGTCCTGGCGGCGGCGTCGATAATTACAACTCTTTGTTAAGCCGTAAATTTACTTTGACTGTTGCAGCAACAACATACATTGATTTGATTGCAAATAGTTCGGGTCTAAACAATAGGATTTATCTTTTGAATAGTGCAGGCAATTCTATGACAAATACTAATTCAGGAGTAGTTACAGAAATTATTGCCTACAAAATAGACAAAGGAACTTATACAGTAGTTGTCAATGGCGACAAAGACAAAAATGGTATATTTGATTTGACACTTCATAGTCAAGAAGGGACAGTCAGTGATTTAGTGCCGAAGTAGGAATATTAACTTCATGTTTAAATAATAGAAGGCTGCAATGTATTGGTTTCCAATGTATTGTAGCTTTCTTGTTGATGGAAATTTGCGAAAGTATAGTGTTTGTTAAAACAAACAAAAAAGACAAGATTAAATTTTTAAACATAACGAAGGCAAAGATTTTAATTTTAGACACAGAATAAATAAAAAAAATGGAGGAGTTAAGAGAAATATTACCTTTTTTTACAATTCTATATCTTTCGCTACTTGTGCATTGATTTCTTGTAACACATCAAAATCTTTAACACTCAAATAAACCTCGCTACGAAGCGGTATTGTTTTACCATTATTGGCTTGTATATATTGTACTTTGAGCAAAATTTCTTGTCCAAAAGCACTTTCTATGATTTCGGCAACTTCTGCAAAAGCAATGGCTTCAAAAGCAATAAAAACTGTTTTCCCATCTTTACTTTTTACTGTTTTCAAACAACGCAAAGGAATACTTTTTCCTACAAAAAACTGATCTGCTTGGTATTTGTGAGAAGTAGAAAGTCTAATAGGCGTTCCCTTTTCTAATAGGCTTGGCACTTCTGTTTGTGCGCTATCTACTATGGGTTTTGAGATGGCGACAGTATCAATCACAGGTTTTGGTTTTGCCAAAATAGGTGCTGATACGATTTCATTGATGTTATTTTGAACTTGGCTCGTTTCGGCACTAATCAAAATATCTTCACTGACGCTTGCACTAAGATTGATGCCTTTTTTGATGATTGCCTTGGTGTTTTCGTCATAGATAAAACGAAATGTTTCCTTTCGACTTGTCAAACCAATAGTTTTTGAGTCAACCGCTTGTACCCAATTCAAAGTAATCGTAACAGCGTTAATGCGTCCATCTAAGTCGTTTTCAGTTCTTACTACCGAACCTTCGGCGATTGCACCTTTTTCTATGACTACGATGCCATTGATTTTTACGCTCGTGCGGGCTACAAAATCAATCGTGTTGTTGGGTAAAATAGACTCTGCGCTGATGTCTTCATCGAGTGTCAAAGGAACTAATTGTCCCGTTTTTAAAAGAATACTTTCTGCTTTTTGAAAAAAAGTATGGGCATTGCTGTTTGCAAAAATACAAAATGAGAGTAAAATAAAAAGTGTCTTTTTCATAATAATTTTTTTATAAAAGATGAATGAATTAAAATATTTTGATAATAGAGTTGTTTGCAACGGTTGCTGTAAAAGTTTCCATTGGCGAAATGATGGCTTCTTCGTTGCTTTGTCGAGCAGAAATTGTCAATTCATCTCTACTCAAATCTATGAATTGACCATCAATAGTTTGTACGCTCATCGCAACGATGTAAATGGTTTCGGGATAGTTGGCAGTAGAGGCTTCTATTGCTTTCACTTTTCCAATTGCCATTGCACCTGCTTTCACAAGATCATAACCATCGCTACTTTTAATGGTGTTTCTGATATTAAATGTAAGTGTTTTCCCAAATGCCTCCGATGATTTTATGGTTTGTTTGGTTTCTAATAAAACCATCGTTCCTGCTGATAATACTCTTTGACCATACATCAAAGTAGCTTGACATTTTGCACTCTGAGGAAGTAGTCCTAAAAAAAATAAGATGAATATATACTTTTTCATTGTAAAATGTTTTGTTAGCCATTAGAAGAAAAAATGTTGGTTTGGTACTCACAATAAATTTAAAATTTTTAAATTTTATTTTATTTTTTGTTTTGCAATAAAAAAAGCCTGTTTTGTGAGTACCAAAAAGTTGTTTTTTCTTCTAAGAAGAAATTAAATAATATCTTTTCATATTTAAAAATTTATAAAATGAAATCAAATAACAATTCTCTTTTCTTAGTATTCTTTTTTTTAGTAACTTTGCAAAGTTGTTTTGCGACGGTATTAGATACTACACATCGCAAATTTGTAATCCTTCGGGCAGGTACAAAATTGTCTTTACAACTGACAGATTCTATCAGTTCTGAAAAAGCAATCGTTGGTACTGTGGTTCAATTTACAGTTTATAAAGCTCGCACGGTAAATGGCGATGTGATTTTTAATGAAAAATGCTATGGAGAAGGTCGTATCAGTAGGGTAGAGCGTCCGAAATCATTTGGTAGGGCTGGTCTGATTGAAATTATTCCTTTCAATATAGAAACTACCGATGGCGAGCAAATCAATGTACAAGCGACCCCGATTGTAGTAAAAGGAAAAGAGCGGAAAACATTTGCTTGGATTATGAGTGGAGCATTGCCGATATTAGGTATAGCAAGTTTATCGCCAGCTGGCGCAATGTTAGCACCGTTTGCTTTGATAGGACTTTTGGTAAAAGGTTATGATGCCTCCTTAGAATCTTCTACGATTTTTTCCGCTTATATTGCCGAAGATATTACCTTGCAAACGAAAGGTATTAAGATACAAACGATTAATTAAAAAAATAATTAAATGAAACACTTACACCTTGTATTTATTTTATTTTTCACGATGATACTTTCCAGTGTTTTTGCGCAGATGGGGCAAGAACGCTGGAATCGTGCTTATACAGAACTTGGTGCAGGAGTCGAATTCAAAGAAGTTATAGAAACCAGTAGTGGTGTTTTGTTGGCGGTTGGGTACATCGAAGAAAATAAGATACGCAAAGGACTTTTAGTAACAATTAACGTTTTGACAGGAGATATTATTGCTAAAAAAATATTTAGCGCTGACGAAGATAATGCCAAAGAATGTGTTTTTAATGCGGTAGTGGAAAGCGGTGATGCGAGTTTCTATTTGGTTGGCTATCGCCAAATTAGAGCGAATGTCAAACGGGCTTGGCTTTTGCATTTAGATGAAAATCTTCAACCACTGAACGGCAAAAATGGTGCTTTTTTTCCAAATGAAAAAGACAAGGAAAGTAACAACGTATTTGAAAAGGTCGCTTGCTTGAATGATGGAACATGTATGATTGCTGGTAAAAGCGGTGGGCATAAAGTTGGCGATGTTTGGCTTTTTATCTATAAAAATAATAAAAGTATCTCAGAATTTCCTTTTACAAAAGGTAATTTTAAAGATATTCGGGCGCTGACAGCAGTTGATAACAAAGTTTGGCTTTGTGGCAATAGCAATGAAAAAGAAAAGGCTGCCCTTTTTTATTTAGTTGACAAAGAAGGCGCAATCACTGACAATGCTGTTTTTAATATGAGCAAAATGAATAATTTTGGTACGCAAATCAATGATTTTGGATTGACTGTGCAGGGCAATTTGATGATGACTGGAAAATGGAAAGGGATATTAGATAGGGATAATCTACCACAATATAACAGACAAGATGATTCTGAAATCTGTTTATACCGTTTTGAAAATGAGGTGTTAAAATTACTAAGTGCAAATAAATGCAATACTGAGGCAGATGACAACGCTTATCTATTCTGTCCTAAAATAAATGAACAAAACGAATACTTTTTATGTGGTAGCGCAGGAAACCAGGCGTATCAGATATATAATTTAGGTAAAAATGAAGTGAAACAATTGGCTATAATAGGATTGAATAAACCATCTTTTGTACGAATGTTTAGTACATTAAAAAAGCCATTGGCTTATATTCTTGTTTTAAACGAAGATTTAAAAAATAAAAAAACACCTCGAATAGTTGCTTTTAATGACAATCAAACAAATTCTTTGGCTTCAAAAGGCATACCTTCTTTTACTATTCAAAATACAGTACTGCAAGACGACGGTGATAGATGCCTTTCTCCGCAAGA
>JANMGN010000740.1:0-2853 GCA_031374645.1 Chitinophagales bacterium
ATTGAAGACCTCACGGGTTTTACCGTGGAAGTTCCGCCAAAATCATGGATGAACCATTATTTATAACTATTTTCTCAACGACAAAATAGTTATAAGTAACTTAGCCTTAGTACCTATGTCTGGTTTAAATTGTGTAAAATATACTTTATAAAATGTAAAAAAACAAAAAAAACCGCAACATTCCCTCTTTCAAAAAACATTGCGGCTGTACCTATATATTTACACGTTACTTAATTCCGATTACTCGAACCAGTCAATCGCATAATCAAATACAACAACATAACCAAAGAAGATAGTGCTGCCGAAACGTAAGTCATAGCTGCCCACCAAAGTGCATCTTTTGCGCCAGCTTGTTCTTCGCCATGCGTGATATTGCTTGATTCTAACCATTTTAAAGCACGATTACTTGCATCGAACTCTACGGGAAGCGTTACAAAACTAAAAAAAGTAGTTACTGCAAAAGCAATTACCGTAAGTAACATCGCCCAATAGCCTAATTTTGGCATAGATGCTATGAGCATAAACGAAATACCCATCAAGTACTGTAAACCAACAGAAGCGACATTTACAACAGGCACAATTGCCGAACGAAGTTTCAACATAGAATACGCCTCAGCGTGTTGCACAGCGTGACCACATTCGTGCGCTGCAACCGCCGCTGCCGCAATACTTCTTCCTTCAAAAACATCAGGACTAAGATTGACCGTTTTGTTCATCGGGTTGTAGTGATCGCTCAATGTGCCAGGTACACAAACTACTTGTACGTCATAAATGCCATTTTCATTGAGCATTCTTTCTGCAACGTCTTTTCCAGACATTCGATTATTCATCGGAATTTTGCTGTAATACTCAAACTTACTTTTCAAACGGCTGCTAACGAGCATACCTATCAAAGTCGTAACGCCAGTAATTACCATACTGCCTATGTCAAATCCAAACATTTTGATTTAATTTTTAAGTGATAAAATAGTTTTCTAAATAGTAAAGTGTTTAACAAATGGAATTGCTAAAAAATTCCAAATAACAATACAAATATACGCTTATTTTTTAATTTTTTATGCTTAGAAAAAAATGCTTAGAATATTCTTTAAATTTTATTAACACAATATGAAAAAATGAAATAGCTATCTTGCTGCACTTTCAAGATAGCCATTTTAAGGTTTGCTATTGTCGTTAACCTTTTTTACTTTAGCATTACTATTTTACCTTTTTTCACAAGCTGTCTGTCCAATTCTAATTGCCAAAAATACAAGCCACTGGGTGTATTTTGCAATTCAATAGGTTGATTTTCAGTCGATGTTGCAATCGGTTGCGTAAATACTTTTTTACCTTGTTGATTATATACGTGAAGTTTAGCTTGATTAAAATTAACGTTTTGGATATTGATAAAAAATATTCCTGAACTTGGATTTGGAAAAACTGAAACATCAAATCGCTCTTGATCATTCGGCAAACTGCTCGTTTCTTCACATTTTTTACCTGTAAATTTGACCGAATTTGAACCATTAGGACCTGTGTAACAACGTAATTCTTCGATAGTTCCTTCTGCGTCGTCACATGAAAAAAGATTGGTTGGCGGTAAAATATGCGTGTTAAATCCATAATGACTTAATAAATCACCCTTATAATACGTGGTGTACACTCCTTTTGTGTCACGTCGTTGCAAACTTACATTGAGCTTTTGAAAAGAAGAAGAAGACATCGGTTGTGCAATTGTAATATCCTCTACTATAAATTGTAAGGTATCGTATTTGGTTTGTGCACCAGCAGCGTAAGCGTATGCAAATTTCCAAGTTGCTCCTTTTTTTAAGTTGGAAAAATCATAAAGCAACGTGAATTTTCCACCATTGAAAAGATACGTTTTGTTGTTTTCATTGCTTAAAAAAAATGGATTACCATACGGCGAACAAGCATTGTAATCGGCTTGCATTTTACTGCATTGTTTACCCAAAATAAGGGTATCTTTCAAACATTTTGTCTTGGGAAAAGTATTTGGAAGTCCAGGTATTTTGCTTTTATAACTGTATGTCCAAGCAGCGGTCGCAGAGACAAAGACAGAAGAAGTTTCATTACAATCTATTTCTGTAAATTTGAGAAGCCCTACATTTTTATCTTCATAACAACGAAGCTCATTAATTGAACCAGTAAAATCGTCGCAAGTGTTAATTGAAAATGCAGCAGGCATTATATGAAAAGGCGTACCAATATTTTCGTATATTCTTACATTTTTATAAGGCTCTTGGTTACTTGGTGCTACATCATAAGATCCTATATTAACGATAAATTGACGTATTTTTTTTCCGTTGAAAAGTTTTATACTATCTACAGATTGTACAGAAAAATAAACATCATTTGCCTTTTTGATATTACTTTTGAGATCTGTGACCCAAGCATCATTAAATTTATTTTGACTAAAATCATAAAGTAACGAAAAATCATCACGCTCTTTGTTCCAGACAAAAACTTTTTTGTCTTCTTTATACATATAAATAGTTGCACCTAAATAGTAGCAGCCATACCCTGTTTTGATTTCGCTGCATTTTTTACCCATGACTAAGGTATCTTTGGTACAGGTACTTTTAATGATTTCGATTTTATTATTTGCATAATAGCGATAGGCATAAGTCCAAGTTGCGCCAACGGGTACAAAGGGTTCTGTATTTTGCGAAAAAAGATTTTGGCAAAAAAACAAAAAGAGCAATAATAGATTAAATTTTTTCATCTGAAAA
Organism: Chitinophagales bacterium; assembly: GCA_031374645.1. Taxonomy (GTDB): domain Bacteria; phylum Bacteroidota; class Bacteroidia; order Chitinophagales; family Saprospiraceae; genus CANHEE01. Next base: position 2,730 of record JANMGN010000740.1, read on the forward strand.
TAAACTATGCCATTTCTGGCAAAAAAGGTTAAAAAATAGCTAAAATCGTTGATTTATAGCAATAGATATATTTTTTCAAGCCGACGGCTTAAATTAAGAACAGCAAGAATATTAAAATTTCATC
>JANMGN010000597.1:0-16653 GCA_031374645.1 Chitinophagales bacterium
GTTAAAAATAATTGGGCGAAGATTGGATTGATTTCAATGTTACTTTTAGGTAATTTTTGGGTATATAAACAGCCGACCGCAACTGGTTGGGATTCTACGCTTGCGCACTTTCCTTATTATGCTTTACGAAAAGAAATGTTAGATTTTATAGATAAAAACAAAATTGATTTAGAAACAATTGGTACGGCTTTTCCTAATTGTAACGAACTCGAAGTCGTAGATTTGAATAATGATAAGCGTCATTTTGTAAAAAAAGATTTAGAGCAAAATAAATTTATTTTTTATAGTAATATAATGAATGATTTTAGTGTTGAGGAGCTGCAAATACTTGAAACGTCTTGGAAAAAACGTTGTATTTTGCAAAAAGGGCAAGTCGTTGTCATTTTGTATGAAAAATAAAAAAGCCACGAGTTCTTGTTTAGAACTCATGGCTTTTTTCATTTCATATTTAGGTTATTCTTTAATTAAACGAAGACTTTCAGTTTCAGTTTTTATCAAATAAATACCTGTTGGTAAATCACTAATGGATAAACTGCTTGGCACTGTATCTAATTTTTTAACCAATAGACCGCTTGTATTGTAAATAAAAATAGGTTGTTCCTGATTTTTAGTTTGGAAATACAATAGCTCTGTTGCTGGATTTGGATAAACCAAAACACCTTCTTTTTCACGTCTATTATCAATCGCCAATATTTGAGTATAAGTGAATTTTTTATCAAAGTCCATTTGTTTCAATCGATAATACAAAATCGTTTGTGGAGCCTGATTGTCTGTAAAATTATAATTTGTAACAGATGTAGTCGTTCCACGACCATCTTTTGAGCCAACTTTAGCAAAGTTTTTACCATCTTGACTTCTTTCTATTTCAAATTTTTCATTATTTGATTCAGAAGCAGTTGCCCAATCTAAACGAATATTATTATCTGTTTCTTTAGCTGTGAAAGAAATCAATTCAATAGGCAACAAAGCAGTTGCATTCGCAACGGCAAACGGAGAAAAACTGGTCAAGCCAGTTACCGAAACCGAAGTACCACTAATTGTTGCAGGAAATTCTTCCCATACAGAAGCTACTGTGTTCCAATGCCCTACAACCAGACTACCAGCTGCATTGTAATTTGCGCCTACTGTTGTGGTGGCGTCATAAGTCAAGGTTGCGTTCACATTACTTGCATTGGAAGTTATTTTTGAAATATCCCAATTTTTTTGTACTGTTTTAGTTGGGTCAGCAGGATTATTATTGACTGCTCCATTCGCTACTTTTACAGCATACGTATTTCCTACGGCTGCATTTTCGGTCAAAGCAATTGGGTCGTACATCGTTGCATTTGCACCAACAGGGAATGTAACAGGCGTTGCAGTCACCGAAGAGGCTAATTTTCCTGTACCATCAGTAATGATGTGAGAAGTCGCTGAGCCACCAGTCATTGCTCCAGCCGTTAGTGTGTTTGCTCCTAAAAACATATTTCCTATTGTACAAGCGAGCGTACCTGTAACTGCCAAATACCCACCAGTCAAAGTGAGAGATGTAAAGAAAGCATTATAAAGCGTTAAAAAAGTTACATTTCTGCTTGATGGTACTTCTGTTCCTGTCGATATATTTCCAGTGCCAGCAGAATATAAAAGCTGTAATCCAGCTGTATTAACATTGAAAATAGGTGCGCTACTACCCATAGAACCTTGCAGGGCAGTGGTAGTACCTCCTATTTGTACTATTGCTGAAACTGGTGTTGCATAGCTATTTCCAATCGTAATATTATTGGCATTAGCGATAGTTCCATTGAAAAGATTTACTCTATTGGTAAAGATAGGAACGCCAACACTTACACCAGCCGAATTTGAAATACCAAGTCCCGATAAGGTCGTTGTGGCACTCCCAATAGAACCCGAGCCAGTAATAGTTTGTTGTCCAAAAGAGCCAAACATCTGTAAACGATTGGTATTATTTGTACCAGCAGTAGTAATTGCAGCATTAACAATAGTACCATTATTAGTGACATTGCCAGGGTTTGTAGTACTTTGCCCAAAAACGGCTAAATTAAAAGTGGCCGCATCAATAGAAGAACCAGTTCCAACAGTAATATCTCCAAATACTGAAAGGATATTGCTCAATTTAGCAGTGCAAGTATTATTAACGACCAAATTTGGTGTATTTCCTGTTATCGTATAGGTTGTAGCTGCAGTACCATTTACGTTTAGCGTGCCTCCTGTTATGTTAGATGCGCCAGAGAGGGTATAATCTAATTTAGTAACTGCGGAGTTTGCTGTTTTAAGGTTAATAGTTCCACCTGAGATAGTGATTGTATTAGCTGTGTTAGCGAAACTAAAACTACCTGCACCACTACTTGCATTTCCGATAGTAGCAACATTAATAATACCACCTGTGATAGTGAGTGTAATAGCACTTGAATTTAAAAATCTTCCTGTAAAATTACTTGTTCCTCCTTCAAAAATGTAAGTTGCATTTGCACCACCACTTACTTGATTACCAGAAGCAGTACCGAAATTTGCTGTTCCTGCCGACACACGGAGTAAGCCATTCCATATTGGCGAACCATTTAGACCTGTCAAAGTCATATTAGGGTTATTTATCCAAAGCCCTCCTGTGATAGGTATCGTATAACCAGAAGATGGAAACAAAACATTGGTAAAAGTATTTGTACCAGAAAACTTTAGAATACCTGTCATGGTCGCAATATTTACAAAAGCTCCGACTGCGCCCTTACCTGTCATATTAGCAAGAGAAACCTCCACTACAGGACTTGTCGTGGTTGCTATTCCAGACGGAACAGCTTTGTTTACAGTAAGTAAGTACATATCGTTTGTAGCTCCCGTACCTGAGTAGGTTGCACTATTAATGCCCGAAAACCGTAACTCTACGCCCGCAGTATTTACACTCAAATCCAAAATTCCATTATTGGTAATATTATTAAAAACATTTATCTGATGTGTTATTATTGTTCCAGTTGCAGGTGCAGTCAAGGTTGCGCCGCTATTGATAGTCAGATTATTACCAACAGAAAGTACCCGAACAGTAGTAGCTTCAAAAATAAGGTTACCAGAAACAACTAAATCATAAGCACCTACTGCTGCATCAATAGTAACTGTTGCACCACTTGCGATAGTAACATTGTTGTCCGCAGTAGGAATAGCACCACCAACCCAAGTAGCTGACTGACTCCAAAGTCCGCCTGTACCTGTACTCGTTATAGTACCACCAACGGCAGTAGTTGCTTGATTACCTGTTAAATAACCACTTATTCCTTCTTTATAAGCAACAACACGCCAATAATAATTAGTGGCAGATGAAAGCCCAGCAGTGGCATAAGTAGCTGTATTTGCAGCTAAGGTAGCCGCTAAGGCATAAGTGCTGCCACCATCGTCTGAGCGATATACGAAATAACCGAGTTCATTTGTGGCATTATCTGTCCAGTTTAATGTCATAGAAGATGCTCCGACTGGCGAAAAAGTCAATGCAGTTGGTGCGGCTACTACTGGAGGATCAAATTTGAAAATCCTACGAGAACCATTTGAAGTGCTATGCAGTGGTGTAATTGGGCCTACGGCACTTATTGCATTTCCAATACCTGTCCCAGTAGTTGTATTGTATATGGGAGTAGAAGGAGTTGTTGTAAAATCAACCGTAGCGGCTGCTCCAACAGCAGTACTGGTCGCAAAACCAGTTTTTATCGCTGTAATAGTAGATGCGGAATTACTTACCATATTGCCATACACATATTCTATGGTACTTCCAGCTTCATAAAGTCGCACTTGAAAAGTAGCATCAGCTGTTGTACTTGTGCTTGGAATACTCATATTGAGCCATTCGATAAGCAATACTCTATTTGGAAATGTTCCAAATACTTTAGAATGTACTTTCCCTGTGGAGTGGGTTGCCATATTAGTACCTACAATTCCCATTACAAAAGCACCCAATCTATTCGATGTACCGCCACCAATATTATTTCCTGTGGTTACAGGTGTCCCTGTATTAGAAAATAAGCCAAATAAACCGTGAGAAGTGACACTGAATTTGTTTGCTCTTACGCCGTTATAGCTAAAATCAAAACCAATATCTGTAAGTGGAGTATTGGTCGTATTTAAACTTGGTCCTATGAGAAGGGTTGTACCACTGCTCATATCTACAGTATTTCCTGCATTGTCTAAAAGAAGAGAGCCTGTTGCACTCGTCGAAAAGGTGTAGTTGGCAACAGATTGTGCGGAGAGTGAATAACTCCACGGTAAAAATAAAAGCAATAATAACATTGCTTTGAAAAAAGATTTTGTAAAATTTTTCATACGTTTTTTAAATTTAATTTAGAGAAAAAAAATTAATAATTTCACAAATATACATATACTTTTAAATAAAAATTCTTTTTAATTGATTTTTTTTAAAATATTTTAGACTAATAAATGTTAAAAACAGAACAAATTAGTATTATTTTTACTTTATACAAAAGAATAAAAAATTATTGTTATATTGGTTTAATTAGCGTTTTTTCACTCAAAAGCAATTATCTTATTTTACAAAAGGATAATATGTACTTTATTTTACAAGGAAAAAATAAAAAGTGTTGATTAAAACCTTAATTTTGCACTTGTTTTCAACAAATAAATGTTTAAAACTACCTTTAACAACGTTCGCTTATTCATTTTTATAAAAAATGACATCATATAATATTAAATTACCTTCGTTTGAGGGACCTTTTGACCTTTTGTTGTTCTTCATTGAGCGTGACGAATTGGATATTTACAATATTCCGATAGCAACCGTAACGCAGGATTTTTTGGCATATATCCGAGAAATGGAAGCAATGAATGTGGATTTAGCGAGTGAATTTATACTTGTTGCTGCTACCCTGATGCGTATAAAAGCAAAGATGCTTTTGCCTCGAAAACAAATTGACGAAGAAGGTAACGAAATTGATCCACGGGAAGAATTAGTCCAAAAATTACTTGAATACAAGAAGTATAAAAGTATTTTGGACGAAATGCGTACGATGGAAGATGAGCGTTCGCAACGAGAATACAGGGGAAATACGTCAAAAGAATTGCGAGAAATAGCTACGAAAGCCTTAGTGGATATAGAAATGGAATCTTTGACTTTATTCAAATTATTGCGTGTTTTTGAAAATGTCATGCGCCGATTTGAAGATGGGAATAAAGAGGCTATGGTACATACTATCATTGATTACAGTCATACTATTTCTGGACAACAAGATTTTTTATTAAAAACACTAAGAAAAGGTACGAAATCGGATTTTAAATCCATTTTTGGAGATTGTAAAGATAGAATCCATGCGATAGTTACTTTTTTGGCAATGTTAGAACTTTTAAATGCGGGAGAAATTATTGTGATGCAAGGCGAAGGTATGAATAATTTTTGGTTGGAATTAGCAGATACCGAAAAGCAAGTTGAAACGGAAATAGAAGAAATTAAAGAAGAAATCGGATAATTAGAGTTTTGCAACCTTTTTGAGTTATCTTTGCAGAAATAGAAATTTAGCGTATATGAATTATTTAACATTAGAAAATATTACTAAAATTTATGGCGAAAAGACCTTGTTCAAAGACCTTTCGCTGCATATTGATAAAGGGCAAAAAATTGCTTTGATTGCAAAAAACGGTTCTGGAAAATCTACTTTAATGCGTGTTATTGCTGGACAAGACGGAGGAGAGGGCGAAAAGGCGAAAGTTCTTTTTCGCAAAGATTTACGTATTGGTTTTTTAGAGCAAGAACCAGAATTTCATCCTAATCATACGGTCATAGAAGCAGTTTTTGATTCTAAAAGCCCCATGATACAAGCCATAAAACGCTATGAAGAAGCGCTGATTTTTCCTGACAAACAGGATAAATTGCAGGCTGCAATGGCAGAAATGGACGAACTCAAAGCATGGGAAGTCGAGGCACGCATCAATGAGGTTTTGACAAAATTGCGTATCACAAATTTTGACCAAAAAGTAACGACAATGTCAGGCGGACAAAAAAAACGTCTTGCACTTGCTCGTCTTATTATCGAAGAACCAGATTTTATGATTCTTGATGAGCCTACAAATCACTTGGATTTGGATATGATAGAGTGGTTGGAGAAATACCTTCAAACACCTAATTTGACCCTTTTGATGGTAACGCACGACAGGTACTTTTTGGAAAATGTAACAGATACTTTTTTTGAACTCGAAGGTGGAGATTTATACAAATACAAGGGGAATTATTCAGAATATTTGGAGAAAAAAGCAATTCGACAAGAGGTTGATGCTTCTACGATGGACAAAAACCGAAAACTTTTGGGTAGAGAACTCGAATGGATTCGCAGACAGCCGCAGGCTCGTGGAACAAAAGCAAAATCTCGTGTAGATGCTTTTTATAACCTAAAAGAAGAAACAACCAAAAGAGGCGACCCCGATGCGATGCAAATTAGCGTAAGTACGCAGCGTTTGGGTTCTAAAATTGTGGAATGTCATAACGTTTGCAAAGGTTACGATGGGCGTTTGTTGATAGATAAATTTGATTACAAATTTAAGAAAAAAGAGCGTGTAGGTATTGTCGGACCAAATGGTGCAGGAAAATCTACATTGATAAAATTGCTTACACAAGAGGAAATTCCTGACGCTGGAAAAGTAATTGTTGGTGATACGATTGTTTTTGGGCATTATGATCAGCGAGGTATTGACCTAAAAGCCGAGCGTCGTGTGATAGAAGTTATCACGGATATTGCGGAATATATTCCTTTGGACAAGGGACAAAAAATTTCTGCAAAAAATCTTTTGGAGCGTTTTTTATTTCCACCGTCACAACAGCAAGTGTATGTTTCGCAGCTTTCGGGAGGCGAGCGTCGTCGTTTGTATTTGCTGACTATTTTGATGAAAAATCCTAATTTTTTAATCCTTGATGAGCCAACAAATGACCTTGATTTACTGACACTCAATGTCTTAGAAGATTTTTTGATGGATTATCCAGGTTGTTTGATAGTCGTGACGCACGACCGTTTTTTCATGGATAAAATGGTAGATCACCTTTTTATCTTTGAAGGCGACGCAAAAATCAGAGATTATAATGGTCAATATTCTGATTATCGTGCAGACAAATTAGAAGAGGAAGCGGAGGAAAGACGAGCAAAAAATGAAGAGGAAAAACGTCTTGCAGGTAAAAATACAAGCACGGTTGTGAAACCTGGACTTAGTGGGGCAGAACGTAAAGAATACAATCAAATCGAAAGAGATATTGCAAAATTAGAGAGTAGAAAAAAGGAAATTACTGAAAAATTTAATAATCCGAACCTTTCTAACGACGATATGATGAAATCTTCGATGGAATTAGGTAAAATAAACAACGAGTTGGAAGAAAAAGAAATGCGTTGGTTAGAATTAGCGGAACTGGTGTAAATAAAAAAGGCCTTTGGATTTTCCTCCAAAGGCTTTTTTTATACTTTTAAGGTGCTCATTCCTCCATCAACGTGAAGAATTTGTCCTGTTATCCAGCTTGATTTTTCGGACAATAAAAATTCAGCAATGTTTGCAATATCACTCGCTTCTCCTACTTTTTTCATAGGATGTCTTTGTGCAGAGGCTTGTTTTTTCTCCTCTGTACTCAAAAGTGTTTTTGCCAAAGGCGTATCTGTAATGGACGGGGCAACACAATTGAAACGAATAATTGGCGCAAATTCTGCTGCTAATGCCTTGGTCAAACCTTCGAGTGCGCCTTTTGAAGCCGACACTATGGAGTGAAAATTAAATCCACTTTGTACTGCTACCGTGGAAAATAACACAACTGACGCTCCCGCAGCCGCCTTCAAACGAGGCAAAACCGCTTGAATAGATTTTATTGCACCAATGACCTGCAACTGATAGTCCTCCACGAATGTTTCTGGTTTTACTCTTGCAAAGGGCTTTAGATTGATACTGCCTGGGCAATATGCCAAACCATGAATTTCGTCTGGTAAAAAGTCCAAATTAAATGCCTCTTCTGATACATCTAACTTAAAAAACTGTATATTTGCAGTATTTTCTTGTGGCGTATTATTGTAGGTAGCAAAAACATTATTCCCGTTTGTTGCTAATTGTTGCGCTAATTGCAATCCGATTCCCGAAGAACCTCCTATGATTAAGTAATTTTTCATACACGATAAACAAGCAAAAAACTAAAATGTTTAATTTTTTCTAAAACAATTTTAAATCAAAATACGATGTCACTTTTTGTAAAAATTTTAATAGCCGTTTTGGCTTGCGTCATTTTAGGTGGACTTTCGGGCTTTATTACTGTAAATGCCATACAAACTTGGTACGTTACTTTAAATAAACCAACTTGGAATCCTCCTAACTGGCTATTTGGTCCCGTCTGGACTACGCTTTACGTGATGATGGGCGTTGCTTTTGGCTTAGTTTGGCACAGCACAAATGTTGATAAAGACAAGGCGATGTTCCTGTTTTACATACAATTTGCTTTGAATATGCTTTGGTCCTTTTTATTCTTTTATTTCCAGTCGCCAGGTATAGCACTTTTCGAAATTGGATTGATGCTGATTTTTATTTTACTAACTACCAACGCCTTTAAAAAGATAGATGCTCGTGCAGCATATCTAATGATACCTTACATTGCTTGGGTAACGTTTGCTACTTTTTTAAATTTTACTATTTGGAAATTGAATTAATAGAAGTAACTGGGCAAACTAATCGACATTTTTTATGATAAAAAAATGGGTTCATCCATGATTTTGGCGGAATAGATTTATTGCGCTCCATAAACCCGTGAGGTATTGAAGACCTCACGGGTTTTACCGTGGAAGTTCCGCCAAAATCATGGATGAACCAAAAAATGTCGATTAGTTCCATAAATTATTTACACGCTTTTGTAATAGCTTTTCGTAACGCTTCAATTTTATTATTCACTTCTTGTAACTCGCTTTCTTCATCGCTTGTTACCACAATTCCTGCGCCTGCTTGATAATATAAAGTGTTATTTTTGCTCAAAAATGAACGTATCATAATAGCATGATTTAGATTTCCATTAAAATCTACCAAACCAATTGCACCTCCATAAATGCCACGTGTTTGGTTTTCATGTTTTGCAATCAGTTCTAATGCCTTAAACTTGGGCGCACCAGAGAGTGTTCCAGCAGGAAAAGTATCGCTTAAAAGACGAAAAGGGCTTGTGTTTTCAGACAAATCGCCTTGAACTTTACTTACTAAATGGATTACGTGGCTAAAAAACTGTATGTCTTTTAAATTTGCAACACGTACATTTTTTGCATTTCGGCTCAAATCATTTCGTGCCAAATCTACCAACATAATATGTTCCGCTTGTTCTTTTGGGTCTTGCGCAAGGCGTGACGCTTGTAAACGGTCTTGCTCGTCGTTACCAGTGCGCTTGTACGTGCCTGCAATCGGGTTTACAGAGGCGACGTTATTTTCAATAACCAACTGTGCTTCAGGACTGCTTCCCAGGATGTGAAATCCGCCAAAATCAAAATAAAATAAATAGGGACTTGGATTAATACTTCGCAAATGACGATACACATTAAAATCATCGCCTTTGAATTTTTGCTGAAACTGTCGGCTATATACAATCTGAAAAACATCGCCCCGATGACAGTGTTTTTTACCAATACGCACCAATTCTCGGAATGCCTCGTCATCTATATTTGACGTTTCCTCTCCAACAATTTCAAACGAGTGTTGCGTTATATTTTTACCTAATAAAAAAGTTTCTAAACTTTCCAATTGCGAGTTCTCTCCTTCTGGAATATTTTCTAACAAAACCAATTCGTCATTGAAATGATTGAACGTCAAAATAAAACGATACAAAACATAATATACCTCAGGTACGTCAATCTTTCTTTTTGAAACATCAAAATCATGGGTGTCAAAATAACGAATAGCATCAAAAGAGGCGTAGCCAAAAAGACCGTTAAAACCTTGATAATCAGTATTTTGTTGTGTTTTTATGCTTTCCAAAAAATCTTGTAAACAGTCTGGAACTGCTTGTGAATTGGCTATTTTCTCTACTTTGATAGCTTCGCCAATTGTACTTGTAATCTGCAAATCTTTTACAGAAATACTTGCCAAAGGCTCAAGCCCAATGAGCGACATACAGTTTTCACGGCTGTGAAAATCCGTACTTTCGAGCAAAGCAACATTTTTATATTGGTCACGCAATTTTAAATAAGCACCTACTGGTGTTAATAAATCAGATAAGCGTTTTTGTATTACAGTATTTATTTTCATAAAAAAATTAAAAAACGGCTTGTCGAATGAACGACAAGCCGCATGGTTATATTTTTTTTATCAAAAACAAGCATAGCGTTTAGCCCTTCACAAGATGTAAAGAGAAAAGCCACCAAGAATTGTTATTTGATAATTTATTCATTTTTATTTTAAACTTTTGCAAAGTAATAGGCATTTTTTCAAAATGTCAAGTTTATACTTCATTTTTTTGCAAAAAAACTACATCAATTTTTTTATTTTCCCCATTATCGTTTCTAATTCACTTACTTCAATTCCACCTGCCGCAGCAAAAACTGGCTGTCCGCCACCTTTGCCATCGTTGAGTTGTTTGACGAGATTTCCTGCGTGGAAACCTTTTTCTTTCACAAGATTATCGCTGATTTGAATGGTAATTTGTGCTTTGTCGCCACTGACAGAACCCAATGCAATAAAAGCATTGCCGATTTCTCGCTCCAAATTCGTTACCAAAGTTTTGATGGCTTTGCCGTCACTCAAATCTATTTTTTTAATTAACAAATTAAAACCATTGTATTGTTCAAATTCATTTTTCAACGTTTTTTGTAACATCGAAGCTTCTTTTAACAAAAATTGTTCTTTTTCTTTTTGTAAATCTTTGTTTTCTTCTTGCAAATCAGTGATTGCTTTTAACAAATCTTTTGGATTTTTGAAGGCTTCCATTGCTTTTGACAACAAGGCAACTTTTTCGTTCAAATAATTTTCAGCCGCTGCATCAGTCAAAACCTCCACACGACGAACACCTGCCGTCACTGAGCCTTCCGAAATGATTTTGCACAATCCAATCTCGCCCGTAGCCGCTACGTGTGTACCGCCGCAAAGCTCAATGCTAAAATCTTTATCGAACGTAATCACACGAACCGTTTCGCCGTATTTTTCGCCAAAAAGCATAATTGCGCCCGTTTTTTGAGCGTCAGCGATAGGCATATTGCGTACTTCTTCGAGCGAAATATTTTCTCTAATACGTTGATTTACAATGTTTTCTATTTGCGATAATTCTTCTTTTGTCACTGCGTTAAAATGGGCAAAGTCAAAACGCAAACGATTTTCATCAATACTTTGACCTTTTTGCAAAGCATGACTTCCCAATACTTGATGCAACGCTGCATGAAGCAAATGCCCAACCGAGTGATTTTTTGAAATCAAACTACGGCGTTTTTCATTGACTTGTGCAAATACATTTTCATCTTCTATTTGTTGCGGAAACTTATCCACGACATGAATAATCAAGTCATTTTCTTTCTTGGTATCTAAAACTTCGATGCGCTCTCCACCATCAAAAACCAAGTGACCACTGTCGCCAACTTGTCCGCCACTTTCTGCATAAAAAGGTGTTCTGCTCAATACGACATGATAATTTGTACCTTTTTTATCTTCCACAGTTCTGTATTTCAACACTTTTGCATTGCGAACTTGTAATTGATCATAACCTACAAATTCTACTCTTTCCTCTTTGGCTTCCTCCCCTTCGGGGAGGATTGAGGTGGGGTTTATCCAGTCGCCAACTTGTTTTGCAGCATCAGCTTGTGAGCGTTTCTTTTGCGCCAACAAAGCTGCGTCAAAACCTTGACTATCAACCGAATAGCCTTTTTCACGAGCAATCAATTCTGTCAAATCTATCGGAAAACCGTAAGTGTCTAATAGTTCAAAAGCATCAGCACCAGTGATTTGCCCATTGACAGGAGCGATATTATCCAAACGTTTCAAGCCATTTTCCAATGTACGTAAAAATGATTCTTCTTCTGCCAAAATCACTTTTTGAACAAATGCTTCTTGCGCTTTCAACTCAGGGAAAACATCTGCAAATTCATTTGCCAAAATTGGTACTAACTGATTAAAAAACGGTTCTTTTATTTCTAAAAATGAATAATAATAACGCACTGCACGACGTAAAATTCTACGAATTACATAACCTGCACCGCCCGAAGAAGGCAATTGTCCGTCTGCAATCGTGAAAGCTACGGCACGAATATGATCCGCCACAACACGCATCGCTACGTCTGTTTTTGCATCACGCTCGTAGCTTCCTGTATATTTTTTCTCTGATTTTGCTTCAATAAAGCTCAATAATGGTGTAAAAACGTCCGTATCGTAAGTGTATAATTTATTTTGCATAACCATACACAAACGCTCAAAACCCATACCTGTATCCACGTGTTGTGCAGGTAAAATGACCAACGAACCGTCCGCTTTGCGCTCAAATTGCATAAAGACATTGTTCCAAATCTCTACAACTTGCGGATCGTCTTGATTGACAAGCGTTTCGCCAGGCACTTTGGCACGTTCTTCATCGCTACGGAAATCGAAATGAATTTCAGAACAAGGACCACAAGGACCTTGTGCGCCCATTTCCCAAAAATTATCTTTTTTAGACCCGTCTAAAATTTGATTGGCAGGTAAATATTTCAACCAAAAACCACGAGCTTCTTCATCGCTCGCTAAGTTTTCCTTCGCATCGCCACCAAAAACACTCGCATACAAACGGTCTTTCGGCAATCCCAACGTCACGGTCAAAAACTCAAAACTCCAAGCAATCGCATCTTCTTTGAAGTAATCGCCAAACGACCAGTTGCCCAACATCTCGAACATCGTATGATGCGTTCCGTCGAACCCTACATCTTCCAAGTCATTGTGTTTTCCACTGACCCGAAGGCATTTTTGCGTATCTACGATGCGTTTAGAAGGCGGCGTTCCATTGCCCAAAAAATAATCTTTGAACTGTACCATACCTGAGTTTGTGAACATCAGTGTAGGGTCATTTTTGAGTACCAACGGCGCAGAAGGTACAATTTTATGTTGTTTGCTTTCAAAAAATGAAAGAAATGCATGGCGTATTTCGTGTGATGTCATATTATTTAACCTCCCTAAATCCCTCCAAAGGAGGGACTTTTTGATTTGTTTTTTAATTGTTATTATCTATATTTATACTTTTGAATTTAAACATTAAAAATTCGCTTGTATAGCTCAAACTTAGAAAATGAATGATTTAATCTATTAACTTTTTCTAAAATATTTTTAAAATCATCTGAATAGGCGCAGTACATAATTATACATTTTTTTTCATCTTCACTTAAAATGGAAATAAATAAATCAAAATAAAACATCTTATTTTCCACTGTTGAATTTAAAATAAATTTGAAGATACTCCTTACGAAAGTAAAATATGGAAAAAGTTTTTCAAATTCTTTTGTATCTCGGTGTTCTTTAAAACGAATAATCTCTAATTTATCTATATAGTTTACAATATAAGCAAATGCTTGTTCTTTTTGATAAATACCAGCATAATCCGTTTTTTTGAATCTTACTGAATTAAAAACAGTTTTGTAATGTTCTATTAAATTAAAAAATGTACTTTCAAATCTTTGTAATTCTTGGGTTTTACTTTGCTCTTCTAATGCAATTTTAGTTCCTTCTAATTCTTTTTGTTGTAACTTAAATTCATCAATTTGTAATCGTAATGCTTCATTGGTTAATCTAATATCTTCTTTTTGTTGTTGTAACGAAACATACAATAAAATAAAACTCGCCAAACTCCAAATTGCTCCTACCAAACCACCTATAAATGAACCGAAATGGTCTAATTTATCGCTGTCGATAGTTGTAGTAAAACCTCCAAAATTTGCTAAAAATAAAAATATTGTTCCGCCTAACACAAGAAAGCCTGTAATTGCTAACGCAAAACTTGCATTTTCAGAAAACAACCAATCTTTTAATTTATTCAACATATTTTTAATTCATTATTTTCAAATTAACATTTGCCCCACAGTAGGGGCGTACCCTTGCGGTCGCCCAATGTTTAGTTTGCAACCGTAATTTGGGTTTAAAAAAATGATAAATCATTTTTTTAAACGATTTCCAAACGTGATGTTGGGCAACCGTAAAGGATTGCCCCTACCGTGATTTCAAATTGGGATTTCAAATCGTTATTATTACCGCAATTTGTCAATATCCCAATTTTTGGGATTATTCACAATATAATTGGTAATATGATTATATGAACGTTCATTTCTGATGATATGTTCCCAATAATTGCGTTGCCAAACTTTGCCCAATTGTATGTCCAAATCGTTTGCTCTGATGTATTCCAAACAATGATGAACGACCAATGATTTGTATGCACCTACGATTTCGCCTAATTTTTTCAGATTGTCATTGCTATTGATAATCAAAATATGATGCGTATGATTGGGCATAATCACAAACTCGCCTAATTCGATATTTTCATAGCGTTCGGGCATGAATTGCCATACCTCATACGCAATTTCGCCAAAAGCGTTGCAAAACATTTGACCTTCTTTTATTTCTCCAAAAAGATGTCGTTTGTCTTTGATACAAGGCGTTATAAAATACACTCCTTCTCGGCTGTAATCATAATCTTGAAGCCGAATTGAGCGACGATGATGTTTGTTTTGGTCGTATTTTTCCATTTCCAAAAATCAAGCCGCAAAATTACAACTATTTATCAAGTGTATCAAGATGTAAGACTAAAAATGGTTGAAAAATCTATTTGATAGTAGTTTATACCATCGTTTGAGCTTTTCTAATATATTTTATTGTTGAAAATTAATGTTGAATAGATAAATTTTTTATTTAGAATAATTAAAAATTAGAAATTAATAAAAAAAACACTACATCTTTTTAAACATATTTAGATAAATGATGTTTCATGTTTCTTATTATTAATTTTGACTTTTAAAAATGGCAATATATTCTATAAAAGATTTAGAGAAGCTCTCTGGTATAAAGGCGCATACACTGCGTATTTGGGAGCAACGCTATGCCATTATTATACCCAAACGTACTAATACGAATATTAGGTACTATACCGATACAGACCTCCGAGCTATTCTGAATGTAGCACTTTTAAACAAAAACGGTTATAAAATATCTAAAATAGCAGAGCTTACAGTAGAAGAAATTACGGAAAAGGTAGATGCAATAGCTGGAAAGAATTTTGAACACGATACTCAACTTGATGCACTTACTATTTCTATGATCGAAATGGATGAGTACAAATTTGACCGTATTATTTCCACTAATATTCAACAGATGGGTTTTGAACGGACAATGATGGAAGTTATACATCCGTTTTTGGATAAACTTGGTTTGCTTTGGCTTACAGGTTCTATTCATCCTGTACAAGAAAATTTTATGGGTTACTTGGTGCGTCAAAAAATAATCGTCGCTTTGGATAGTTTGCCTTGGACTTTGGGTAAAAATGTAAAAAAATATCTACTTTATCTTCCTGAGGGCGAAACACAAGAATTGAGTTTGCTTTTCATGCATTATTTGCTAAAATCAAGACAAAATCAAGTAATTTATGTAGGGCAAAATATGTCTATGAATGATCTTCAAGACGTTTATAACATACACAAACCAGATTATATTTATACGATGGTTACCGAAACATTTTCACGTCAGCCTGTGATGCGTTATGTGGAGTTGCTTTCAAAGAGTTTTCCTAAGAGTGAAATTTTACTTTCAGGCTACCAAATTGTTGCTCAAAATATAGAATCTAACAATAATGTAACGGTTTTAAAAAGTTTGCAAGAGACCATAGAATTTTTAGACGAGGCTAAAAATCAGCGTAGTCAGTTCCGCCAAGTCCAATCCTAAATTATTGAATTTTCTCCACTGCAAGCCTTCCTTGTGGTTTATTTATTTTCCAACGTGTAAAATCTTGATTGGTTTCGAAGCCATAGCCCCAAATCTTTTCGGTAGGTGTTGTGATGATAACCAGCTTATTGGAATAAACTTTTTGTAGATTTTCATCCCAAACAAGTTCAAATGCTTCTAATTTTTCTTGCGAGCCTATACTCTGCCACACACAACTATCTCGAATGATAACTTGATTTTTTAGCGGATAACGAAGTGCGTACTTTCCTGTCAAAATACTTGACGGTTGCTGCAAGGCATCATAAAAATCCATTTTTATACCTTCTGTGAACTCATCATAAGGATTTTCTTTATCCACATGGCTCAACAACTTAGCCCCAGTAACTTTTATACGTACAACCGCCGAATCGCTATATAACAATTGTACTTCTTTTGCTACTTCTATTAGTGCATCTTTTTTAGAGATTTGGTCTTTATCTTTTTTATCTTCACTACCGCAAGATAAAAGACAAATAACGGAGCAAAAGACAAAAAAAAGGAGGTATTTTTTATTTTTAAAAAACATAAAAAAACTATTTTTTAGTTAGCACTTGATTTGCTTCTACAATTTTTTGAAATAAAACATCTTCATCGCCAGGATAATATTTTCGTTTTTGATAAGAAATTTCTCCATTTCTATCAAAAATAAATACTTGGGGCAATCCATTTAGTTCGCCAGGTAAGACAGAGCCAAATTCTTTTCGCATATCGTTAAAGGTTTCCCATTGCCATTTTTCATCAGCTACACGTTTCACATAGTTG
>JANMGN010000747.1:0-9148 GCA_031374645.1 Chitinophagales bacterium
GATGAAATTTTAATATTCTTGCTGTTCTTAATTTAAGCCGTCGGCTTGAAAAAATATATCTATTGCTATAAATCAACGATTTTAGCTATTTTTTAACCTTTTTTGCCAGAAATGGCATAGTTTATTTTCAGATGAAAAAATATTACTTTTATTCTATCTTTGTGCCTTGTAAAAAAAATCAAAAATGCTTTTACCATACTTAAACAATTTATACATAGAGGCTGGTTGCGACGAAGCAGGCAGAGGCTGCTTGGCAGGTCCTGTGACGGCTGCTGCAGTTATTTTGCCCAAAGATTTTTACCATCCTGACCTCAACGATTCCAAACAACTCACTGAAAATCAACGTCATAGATTGCGCCCAATTATCGAAAAAGAAGCATTGGCTTGGGCGGTTGCGAATGTTTCTCAACAAGAAATAGATGAAATAAATATTTTAAATGCTTCTTTTTTAGCGATGCACCGTGCTTTGGATAAACTTATTTTGCGCCCAGAGCAGCTTTTGATAGACGGTAATCGTTTTAAAAAGTACCAAGATTTGACGCATCACTGCATCGTAAAAGGCGATGGTAAATACCTTTCTATTGCTGCGGCTTCGGTACTCGCAAAAACGTATCGAGATGATTATATGCAGCAAATTGACAAAGATTTTCCGATGTACTTGTGGAAAAAAAATATGGGCTATCCAACCATCGCACACCGAAAAGCTATCGCAGAATTTGGAGATACCGAGCATCATAGAAAGACATTTAGGCTTTTGCCTTCGGCGGAGCAAATGAAACTCTGGTAGGTAATTTGTAATGAAAAATAAATCATGAAAAATATAAGTAACTCGTAATCAATTTATTAAGTAGGCATATAGAAATAATCGACAATTTTTTTGTCGTTATAAAAAATATTTAAAATGAAAAAAGGCGACAAAAACGGTGTGGTATTTTCCACAAATCCTGATTATAATTTTGAAGCAGAGGACGAAGAGGTTATCGAAACGCTCGCTCCTGAAAAGCAAGCGTTGCGTATTTGGCTCGACCGTAAAAATCGTGCTGGAAAAGATGCTACACTTATCAAAGGTTTTATAGGCACTGCCGAAGATTTGGAAGTGCTCGGCAAAACGCTCAAAACCAAATGTGGCACTGGCGGTACTGCAAAAGATGGCGAAATTATCATACAAGGCGATATGCGGGACAAAATCCTTGAACTTCTTTTGAAAATGGGTTACAAACTGGCAAAAAAAGCTGGCGGATAAATTTTGTTTTAAAATCAGTTGAAAAAATATAGCGATTATTTTAAGCCAATGGCTGATAACAAATAAAAATAACTATTTTTGCACTCTTATTTTTGAAACGGGCAAAAGTACCGTGTAAAAAATATAATCATTGATATAAAACACTGATTCTAAACAAAATAGATATAAAAAATATACATAAATAGTTAGGCTAAAATAATTGTAATTTTTTTTAAGGGAAGTCGCTGTAAAAATAATAACGTAACTTCCTTTCAGTCAGTTACTTATTTTATTTTTACAACGCCAAAAAAATTATCGATTATTTCTATACGCCTACATATTGGTATAAAATATAAAAATGACAGAAAATAATAATCTGCTTCCTTTACTAAAAGTTTGGGCAAAATGGCGTAAAGCTATCTTTTTGATTTGTATTTCGGCAGGCATCGGAACAGCTATCATCAGTTATTTCATGGTAAATTATTACCAATCTACGACCATTTTTTATCCTGCGAGTTCGGATATGCAAAAACCCGACAAACTTTTTGGCTACGGTAGCGAAACCATGTATTATTATGGTAATGCAGAAGATGTGGATAGAGTGCTTTCTATCGGAGAATCGGAAGAATTGAAAGATTTTTTAATCCGACGTTTTTCTCTTTTCCAACATTATGCGGTAGATTCTACATCAGAAAAAGGGCGTTTTTTAGTTCGTGAAATATTGGCAAGTCAGTTCACGGTACAAAAAAATCGTTATGATGCTATTGAACTAATCGTAGAAGATACCGACCCAAAAGTAGCACAAGCGATGGCAAAGACCGCACGTGAAAAAATGAATGAAATGTCGCAACAATTAATCAGAAATAATCAAGCGCAAATTATCAGCACTTTTGAAAGCAGCCTTGCTACACAACAAAAAGAACTTAATAAAATAGAAGATAGTCTTCAGACTATTCGTAGCAATTTTGGGATTTACAATGCCTTTAGTCAGAGTAAGATGCTTACTGATTTATCAGCTATGGCAGAAGCAAGACTTGCCCGCACAAGCGCACAAGTCGCTGCATTGGAGCGTGAACCAAATGCCAATCGGGATACTATTATAATGATGCGCTCTTTGGTAAAAGGGCTTCAAAATGAAGTTTCTCAGCTCAAAAAAGGCTCAGGAGGAACTTCTTCTTTCAATAAAGGAGTAGGAATTATAGAGATTTTGACACAAATACACGAACAAACACGCAAACAATTCAGCTTTGATGTAGTTCGTTTGGCTCAAATAAAGGCAACTTTGTCTTCCAATATTTCATCGCTTTATGTGGTGGAAGAGGCTCGTGTTGCAGACATGAAATCTCGCCCAAAGCGTATGATAATTGTTGCTGCTGCTATTTTAGCCGCTTTCTTATTCAGTACAATTGGTATTTTATTGTTTGAAAATTACAAAAATATAGATTGGAAAAATCTTAAAGACTAAATATCGAAACCACAAAATTTATAACCAGTTACTTAAAATCAGTCACTTCTATAAAAGGACTGATTTTTATATTTGCTCTCGCTACGATAGCAAGTATATTTGCCGCTACGTACTACAAAATAGACTTACTTTGGCTGGTATCTCCTGCACTTTTGGTGGTATATTTGGCATTTGTAGATTTTAAAAAACTTTTCCTCCTTCTTTTTGCAAGTATTCCTTTCTCCATAGAATACACTTTTCCCAACGGTTTTTCAACAGATTTGCCTTCAGAACCACTGATGGTTGGCTTGATGGGCGTTACTTTTGTTTATGTTTTGCTTAATTTAAAGCAAATAAATACAAAAATTATACGCCATCCTTTGACTTTGCTGTTGCTATTGCATTTAGGTTGGACTTTTGTAACGACACTTACTTCCGAAAATTTTATTTTTTCATTAAAATTTAGTTTAGCAAAAATCTGGTACGTAACTGTTTTTTATTTCCTCGCTTCAAAAATTTTACGAACAGAAGACGACATCAAAAATCTTTTCAAAGTAGTGTTTTTTCCCTTGGTTATTGCCGTTTCGATTATCGAAATCCGTCACGCCAGCAAAGGGCTTACTTTTGAAACCATCAACAGTTGTCTTAGTCCTTTTTTCAGAAATCACGTAAGTTACGCAGCATTGACTGCTCTTTTTATGCCTTTTGCTTGGTACGCAATGTCGTGGCAACGCAAATGGAGCACGATGTGGTGGATTTATGGACTGGGTATGTTTATCATTTTGCTTGGTGTTCAGTTTTCCTATACCCGTGCCGCTTACGCCGCTATTTTTATAGCGATGGGAATGTACGTTGTAGTTCGTTTGCGTTTGATGCGTTGGGTAATTGTCGGAATTATTGTTTTTTTTAGCCTTTTAGGTAGTTTTTTACTTGAAAAAAATAACTTTTTAGGTTTTGCTCCTGATTATAAAAAAACAATCATGCACCAAGATTTTAGTAATCTTTTGCAAGCAACCTACAAATTTCAAGATATTTCGACCATGGAGCGTGTGTACCGTTGGGTTGCCGCTGGTCACATGATAGATGCAAAACCTTATTTGGGTTTTGGCCCAGGAAATTTCTATAACTTTTATAGACATTACGTGCTGACGAGTTTTCAAACTTACGTGAGCGATAATCCAGAAAAATCAGGTATTCACTGCTATTTTCTGATGATTTGGGTTGAGCAGGGTTTTATTGGGCTGGTCTTTTTTCTTTGTTTTAATTTTGGCGTTTTACTCCTCGGAGAAAAAGTATATCACGAAGCAAAAAACAAAGCAACGAAGCGTATCGGGTTGATAGCATTGCTCGCTTTTACTGTCATAGATGCCTTATTGCTCATCAATGATATGGTAGAAACGGACAAAGTAGGTTCATTTTTCTTCGTTTGTGCTGCTATTTTGGTCAATTTAGACCTAAATCAGCTAAAAGTCAAGGAAGCTACCGAAGAAATATAAAATAAAATATCAAAATAATGTCAAACAATAAACAAGATTTTCAAGTAGCATTGGTAAAATTAGAGCGTTTGTCACGTGGCTCAAAAATAGGACGTTTGCTGGCGTACCCGATAGACTATATATATGGTATGTTTTTTAGCAAATTTATTTATCCGTCACAAAAAAAAGGCATTTTAAAGCAAACAGATACTTTCTTTGGTGCTAAAATGAACGTGGTTTTGCCTGCAGGTTTGGATATTTACTTGGTAAAAGGAAAATCGCACGATTCTGAAATTCGTTTGGTAAAACTAATGCTAAATCAACTTGTGCCTGGCGATACTTACTTGGATATTGGAGCGCATTTTGGTTATTTTTCGCTTTTGGCAGCTCATTTGGTAGGCGAAAAAGGAAAAGTTTTTGCTTACGAAGCATCGAGAAGCACTTTTGGAATTTTAGAAAAAAACATTGCGCAATACCCAAATATAAAGGCTTTTCACAATGCACTTTCTGACAAAGACGAAACGCTTACTTTTTTTGAGTTTCCTATTTTGTTTTCAGAATATAACTCGCTCGATGTGACACAATTTGAACACGAAAAGTGGTATAAAAAATTTCCTCCGCAGCGCATAGAGGTAGCCGCTACGACCTTGAGCAACCTTACTTCGAGGCAAAATATGACACCCAAAATCATCAAAATAGATGTAGAAGGTGCAGAATACGCTGTGATAGAAGGTGCAAAAGGACTACTTGCCGAACAATCGCCGATGATTGTATTAGAGTTTTTGGCAAGCGAGCGTTTCAATAGTTCGCACCACAAAGCGGCGGCTATTTTGGAAAAAGCGAATTTTAAAGCGCACACTATCAATGATGAAGGAAATCTCGAACTTTGTCCTGATATAGAAAAATACCTTTTAGAAAAAAATATTGATTCTGAAAATGTAGTGTTTTTTAAGTAATGAATAACTAAAAATGAATAATTTTTCAGATAACTTAGCCATAAAAATCAACATTTGTATTGCTTTTTCTGAAATTTAAAATACTTTAACATTAAAATTTATTTCATTTCAATACATAAGTAGTTGGGCTAAAATAATCATAATTTTTTTAAAGGGAAGTCGTTGTAAAATAACATAAGTAACTTCCTTGTAGTCAGTTACTTATGTTATTTTACAACGCCAAAAAAATTACCGATTATTTCTATACGCCTACATAATCAATTGATTACAAATTATTTGTATTTTTAATTATTCATTTTTAATTATTCATTAAAATTGCGTCAATCGCTTTTGCCAAATCGTAATCTTTTTGGGTCACTGTATTTCCAGCGTCATGCGTAGTGAGTTGAAAACTAACTTTATTGTACACATTTGACCAATTCGGATGATGATTTTGTTTTTCGGCAACAAAAGCAACTTCTGTCATGAAAGCAAAAGCAGTCGTGAAATTTTTGAACTGAAAAGTAGCACAAAGTGAATTGTTGATGATTTCCCAATTTGAGTTTGTCATTTTTTTAAGTATTTTTTGTAAAGATGCGACTTTTTATTAATAAAAAGTTAAAATAAAACTACAATACAACGCTTTTTGATAAAAAAAACTCTTTGAAACGTAAAAAATATGTAAGTAATTTGGCTAAAATGCTGATGTTTATTTCTTAACGCCTGTTTGGCTTGTTTTTTATCAAAATTATACTATTTTTGCAGCGTTTTTCTAAAACAAATTAAAAATAAAAAAAATTATTATTACTAAAAAATCCTTGGAAGACAAGGTACAACAGAAGATGAAAAAATTATTTTTATTCGTAACATTAAGTATGTTACTTTGCAGTGCTGATGCACAAAAATTTGGTTATTTGAACTCTGCGGCTTTGTTAGACGAAATGCCAGAGGTAAAAGCAGCAAATACTTCTTTGCAGACTTTCCAAGAGCAATTGGTCAAAAAAGGTCGTGCGAAAGTAGAGGCTTTGCAAGCAAAATACCAAAAATTGGCAGAAGACGAGAAAAAAGGTCTTTTAGCTCCGAAACAATTGCAAGAAGAAGGCGCAAAATTAAAAGCAGAAGAAGACGAAATCGGAAAATCGGAGCAAGAAATGCAACAACAAGTGGCTGAAAAACGTGAAACTTCTTTGAAACCAATCATTGATAAAGTAAATCAAGCTATCAAAGATGTTGCAAAAGAGCAAAGTTTTACGTATATTTTCGATAGCAACGCTGGTGTTTTATTGTATGCTGACGAAAAAAATGATGCTACAAGTTTTGTAAGAACAAAATTAGGTATTCCTGCTCCTGCTCCAAAAACTGGAAAATAAAAGCGGAAGAAATATTATAAAAAAATCCAAATTTATCTTTCGTGATAAATTTGGATTTTTTTATTTTCACTTTACACTATCAATTTTAGCACATACTTTTGCAAAAATCGCTTCGATTTCTCCAATCCCATTCACTTTCACGACTTTTCCTTGTGCTTCATAATACGGTAAAACGTGGATTGTTTTTTCAAAATATTCATCAATTCGCTTGATTAATTTTTCGGCATCATCATCTGCCCTACCGCTTACTTTTTGTCTTTCTGCGATACGAGCTTTTATTTCTTCGCCATTGACATCAAGTTGAATAACCAAATCTATTTTCTCTCCTTTGCCTTCCAAAAAAATATCCAATGCCTCCGCTTGCGGAACAGTGCGTGGAAATCCATCAAAAATAAAGCCTGTTGCATCTGCATTTTTCTGAACTTCTTCCTCCAACATATCTATCGTAATGGAATCAGGTACAAGCATACCGTCTGCCAAAATCTGTTTTACACGTTTTCCGAGTGTCGTATTTTCGCTGATGTGCAAACGGAACATATCGCCCGTCGAGAGATGAGCCAATTTATATTTATCTATCAACTTGGCAGATTGAGTGCCTTTTCCTGCGCCAGGAGGTCCAAAAAGTACAAGGTTTAACATAATACAAGGTTGATTTTTTCTATTATTTGGTCTGATTTTTCCAAATATCGCAAATATATGTAGAAAATTATACAAGTTTCAATTTTTGAGCTTATTTTTTATAAAAAATATTCAATTTTGAAGTAAATACAACTTTTAGCATTTTTTCACTAAAATAGCAAAATTTTATTTCTTTTGAGAATGAAAAATATAATTTATGATTTAAAAATGAATAATTAGAACAAAAATAAACGCTTAAAATACTCAATTGTTCATTTTTTTTGCAAAAACTGAATTGATTAACCCAAACAAGGTTTATTCTTTCGTCCAACTTGTCCCTTCTTTTCCATCTTTCAAAAGTATCTTTGCCGCAGCCAAACCATCTCGGATTTTATCCGAAGTACCCCAATCTTTATTGGTGCGAGCATTCGCTCTGATGTCGATAATCAATTGCATCAAATTATCCAAAACGCCACTATCTGCTCCCGAAGAAGCCTCGTCTATCAAACCTAAAATGTCCGAAACCAAAGCATTAAAATCTTTTTTCAAACGCTCTAATGTATTGGTTGTCAAATCATTAAGAGAAATATGTCCAGCTTTCAAACCATTTATCTTCGACACGATTTCAAACAAAGAAGCCATTGTTTTAGGCGTATTGAAGTCATCATTCATATCATCAAAAGCCGTATTGAGCAAGTCATTTATTTCTTTATCCACCGCACCAGCTGTGCCGTTTGCGGTCAATGATTGCAAGACTTTTCCAGCTTCCATGAGCCTTTTGTAGCCTTTTTCAGCCGCCAAAAGTGCCTCATCTGAAATATCCAAAGTGCTACGATAATGGCACTGTAGCATAAAAAAACGTATTGCCATCGGGCTATAACTCTTGCTAATATGCGCACTATTTCCAGTAAAAAGTTCTTCGGGCGAGATGGTATTTCCATCGCTTTTAGACATTTTTTTACCATTCATCAAAAGCATATTGGCGTGCATCCAATAATTTGCAGGTTTGCAATTGCATGAACCATAGTTTTGAGCTACTTCATTTTCGTGGTGTGGAAATTTCAAATCATTTCCGCCGCCGTGAATATCAAAAGTTTTACCTAAATATTTGGTACTCATGGCGCTACATTCCAAATGCCAACCTGGAAACCCAACCGACCAAGGCGAGTTCCAGTGCATCAGATGCTCTGGTGCAGCTTTCATCCAAATCGCAAAATCCGAAGGATGATTTTTTTCATCCTGATTTTTCAAATCACGAGTTTCTACCAACAAATCTTCAATTACTCTGCCCGAAAGTTGCCCATAAACGCCAGTTTGTTGCGCAAATTTTACCGTATCGAAATAAACAGAGCCGTTGCGCACGTAGCCATAACCGTTTTTGATAATTTCTTCCACCATCTCGATTTGCTCAGGAATATGACCCGTCGCACGAGGCTCAATATTGGGCGGCAAAGTATTAAAAACACGCATCATATCATGGAAACCGACCGTATATTTTTGCGCCACTTCCATTGGTTCGAGACGTTCTGCACGAGCTCGAGCGAGCATTTTATCCTCGCCATCGTCCGTATCGCCCGTCAAGTGACCTACATCAGTGATATTTCTGACATAACGCACCTTGTAACCAAGATGCAAAAGGTAACGATAAATAACATCGAAACTCGTAAATGTACGGCAATTGCCCAAGTGTACATTATTATATACAGTAGGTCCGCAAACGTACATCCCTACAAATCCTTCATTGATAGGCTTAAATTCCTCTTTTTGCTTCGTTAAGCTGTTGTAAATTTTTAAATGCTGCATCTGATGTTTATAATTGGGCTAAATACGCCTTATTTTTAGTTGATTTTGAATTATACAAACTTTCTTTCCTTTCACAAAAACCATGCAAAGGTACATTTTTATAAAAAATAAAAATAAGTATTTGTTCTTTAACGGAAAAAAATAGCAACTGTTTGAAAAAAATATTAAAAAAAATGAAAAAAAATAACAATTAGGAGGCTTTTTTTCTTGTTTTTCTGCCAAATTAAATTTTGTTTTTCGCTAAAAACGAGAAAAGAAATAGACAATTTTTGTAATTGTAT
>JANMGN010000647.1:0-1510 GCA_031374645.1 Chitinophagales bacterium
AAAATTGGTGTTTATTTTTTTCTTTTGTCCGCATCCCAAAAAAAACCCCCCACCTCTCTTCCTTTCCTGCGAGCGAAGCGAGCAATAAAATCACTTTGCACAAGTGATTACAAATGCACAAAACCTATTGCAGTTGAGTATAATTTTTATTTTATTTATAAATATTATACCTTACTCCAAGACGTGGTCTAACACTAGAATTCAAATTTTCTTCTGTTGTTACCCAACCTTTACTCTTGATGCTTAATGTTGCCATGGCATCCCAGTGTTTGCTAATTTTATAGTAAGCATTTAACTTTGTGTAAGCAAGTAAAGCAGATTTATCTGTTCTAAATTCCTGATTTTGGGGTTGTGTTCCAATTGTTACAAATACATCAGCAGTTAATTTTTTAGGGATGATTTTTTTGCCTACAATACCTGCGTCTATTGCATAAAAATTATTACTACGATTTTGATAAATGTGCAAACCCGCTAAGTATTTGTTCTTGTTAATATCCAAAAAGAAAGTAACATTTTTATCTACACCGAAACTCGTTGGTTGATATTGTGTTAAAAAATTGGCGTAAAAATCTCCTTTAATCCTTATTCTTCTAAATCCAAAATACATCGGAGAAAGCCAATTTAGCCACGCTTGGCCACGTACTTTATCGTAATAATTTAATTCGTCGGCATTTAATCTCGTGGTATTAATATATCTATCAACGCCTTTTCCATTTGGAGCAACGCCCAATGCGTAATAGTTTTCTTTTGGTCGGCTAAGATGATATATCCATCCACTGTAATCATGTCCTGTAAAATCTCGTTGCAATTCGCTGTTCTCGTTGCCATACGTATTGGTACTATTTACGTTCTGATTATCTGCACTAAAATAATTTTGAATAAAGAAATTACCTGCAATGCTATATAGTTCAGTGGGTAATTGTGCATTGTTGAAAAAATTGTCAAACTGCATATTGTACTTTGCAGCTAACTGTATTTCGCCACCTGCAACTAACATTCTTGCGAACTCCTGCGGATGCTCTACCTTAAATTTTGCTAATGCTACATCATATACACCACTCACATTTTTAGTATTGCCATCTATGAAAGAAATTATTTTGCTATCATAAGTGCTTGCTACACCTCGTAAATTCATTACAGCTCGATGCCCATTTTCATGCAACCAAGTATCTCCATATAAACTACTAAAACTAAGCAAAAATGAGCCTGCCCAAAGCAACTGCCCTGTGGCATGATAGCCAATCTTTCTTCCGATACCTTGCTTCGGCTTCCACAACCATTTGGCTAACTTATCTCCACCATAAGCCGCTACTTGGTTGATATTTGTAGTTAAAGCCACGCTTTGTTGCATACTCATATTACCAAAAGAACCTTTAATGTAATTGCCAATAGTGGCTTTGCCATCTAAATTAGGTTTTTCATGATTAGCATTTGAAGTTGCGGCTGCCTTCATGTAGAGTAAGTCTATTGGCAATAATTTTAAGTTAACTCTTGCGGTAGAGTCTTGTGC
>JANMGN010000749.1:0-3629 GCA_031374645.1 Chitinophagales bacterium
GGAGATTGTGGTGTATCGTCAGGAAAAACATCTATCACTTTTACTACAAAATCTGCATCTGTTCCACTCGTACTTACAAATAAATCTGCTGTAATTGGTCCAGAAAAATTCAAATCTTCTTGTAGTATTTCAGTCTGAAAAACCAGCACATCTGGGCGACGTGAAGCAAATCGTTGATCATCGGTCATGTACTCTCTCGTACGATGCAAATGTACATCTTCTGTGTAAGGCACTGGTTTGTTCGGGTCACTCACATATTCATCATAAGTCTTTGATAATGTAGGTTTTACAAAATCCAAACGATTATTTTCTCGTAAATAAACACTGTTTGAAACAGCATTTTTAGGAGGCCAAGCATCGTAAAATTTCCACTGATTTGACCCTGTTTCAAAGATAGAAGCGTCCGCCAATTTCATCTCATTTTTATCTTTTAAGTAATACTCAAAAAAGCGCAATTGTATTTCGTTTCTATAAAATTCTGCTGTTTTTTGTCCAAAATTTACGTTACCTAAAAATGCTCCGTCGCTGCGTTCCCAACCACCATGAAACCAAGGACCCATTACTAAACGGTTGCTTGTCGTACTCGGATTTTGCTTTTCAATCGCCTCATAAGTACGCAACGCACCAAAACAATCTTCTGCATCAAAAAAACCACCGACCGTCAAAACAGCAGGTTTTACACCTACCAAATGCGGACGAGGATTACGAGCTTTCCACCACGCATCGTAGCTATCATGCGCCATCAAGTCATTCCAAAATTTTATACTATCGCCAAAATAACGTTTTTTTATATTTGATAAAGCACCCAATTCCAAGTAAAATTTATAATTATCATCTGTTTTGAAATCAAAATCTTTTGGTCTAATAGTAGTAGGTTTGGGGCGAGGCTGACCAAAACCAGCATAAAATCCAAAACCATCCATCAAACTCAGTGCGCCGTTGTGGTGAAAATCATCGCCCAAAAACCAGTCTGTCACAGGTGCTTGTGGAGAAACCGCCTTGACCGCAGGATGCGCTGATAAAATACCCATCGTAGCATAAAAACCAGGATAAGAAATACCTAAAATACCTACTCGCCCATTGTTATTGGTTGTATTTTTGAGCAACCAATCTATGGTATCATAAGTATCGCTCGCTTCGTCAATATCTTGTGGTGATTTTTTATTGGGATTAAAAGGACGGACGTCTTCAAATTCGCCTTCACTCATCCATCTTCCACGAACATCTTGTTGAACAAAAATATAGCCAGCACGCATCAAGGTTTTGTACCGAGGATTGCTTGGAAAAATACCTTTCCCGTAAGGCGAACAAGAGTAAGGTGTACGCATCAACAAAATTGGATAAGCCTGGCTTTTATCTTTTGGAGAAAAAACGGTAGTCCAAAGACGCTTTCCGTCACGCATCGTTACATAATATTCTTCTTTGTCAAAATTAGTTTGATACCAAATAGAATCTTGATTTTGGGCAAAAATATTTGTTGAGCAAAATAAAATAAAAAGTAGAAGTAATTTTTTCATAAAATAAAGTGCGTTTTAGTTTTAGGAACGAAAGTAGGTGTTTTTTATTAAAAAATAAGGAAATAAAAAGATTTTGGAGAAAATAAAGATTTTTAAGATAGACATTTTGGAGATAAAAATAAAAATCATGTACATTTGTATTTATTTTAGTTAATCTAAATTACTTCGTTATGTGGAAAGATACAAAATACCTCATCGCTTATTTATTGCCACTTTCTTGTTGGTTCGGCTTACAAAATGGTAATTATTGGTCGCCAGGAGCATTTTATGTGGCATTTGGAATACTCCCCCTATTAGAGCTTTTTTTACCGAAAAGCACTGAAAATGAAAACCCCGAAATGGAGGAAAGTAGAAGCAATACTTTGGTTTTCGATTTATTACTTTGGTTAAATATTCCTATTGTATATGGTTCGTTTTTCTTTTTATTTTACCAAATCCAACAAGAGAACATTAGCGGCTGGGAAATTCCGTTTTCAATTCTGAATGTAGGAATGGTTGCTGGAAGTTGTGGTATAAATGTTGCGCACGAACTTGGTCACAGAAGCAATAAATTTGAACAATTACTTTCTAAAATCCTCTTATTACCTGAGTTATATATGCACTTTTTTATAGAACACAATTTGGGCCATCACAAAAATGTAGCTACGAACGCAGACCCAGCGACTTCTCGTTTGGGCGAAAACTTATACTCTTTTTGGTTTCGCTCTGTGAAAGGCAGTTGGCTTGATGCTTGGAAATTAGAAATGCAGCGTTTAGAAAAAGCAAAAAATTCTTTTTGGAGTATCAAAAATGAGATGCTTATTTTTCAAGTTATACAACTTATTTATTTAGCAGCTGTTGCTTACTTTTTTTCTTTAGAAATTATGTTTTACAGCATCGCTACGGCAATTATAGGCTTTTTACTTTTAGAAACAGTCAATTACATAGAGCATTACGGACTACAAAGAGAGTTGCTTCCGAATGGGCGTTACGAAAATGTTTTACCACGACACTCTTGGAACTCTGACCACGAATTGGGACGTATTTTCTTGTATGAACTCACTCGTCATTCTGACCATCATTACAAATCTACACGTAAATATCAGATACTCAGACACTTTGACGAAAGCCCGCAATTACCTACGGGTTATCCAGGTTCTATGTGGTTGTCCCTGTTTCCTCCGCTTTGGTTTAGCGTAATGGATAAAAACCTTTTGCTTAAATTTCAAAAGAATGTTTAGTTTTAGCATCTTTTTTATTTTTTTTTCGTTACTTAACAAAAATTCAAATTGATTTATTTTTTCATTTTAATATAGATATGGCAGTTTCACAAGAAGATTTATTTAAAAAATTAGTTTCGCACTGTAAAGAATACGGTTTTGTTTTCCAATCCTCTGAGATTTATGAAAATGGATTACCCGCAGTTTATGATTACGGTCCTTATGGCGTAGAGTTGAAAAACAACTTAAAAGAATATTGGTGGCGTTTTATGACTCAGATGCACGAAAACATCGTAGGTCTTGATGCAGCAATTTTCATGCACCCAACGACTTGGAAAGCGTCTGGTCACGTAGATGCTTTTAATGATCCTTTGGTAGATAACAAAGACAGCAAAAAACGCTATCGTGCTGATGTTTTGATAGAAGATGCTTTGGCAAAAATCGAAGATAAAATTAAGAAAGAAGTTGAAAAAGCTGCAAAACGCTTTGAAAATTTTGATGAAGCGGTGTTTCGTAGCACAAATACTCGTGTGATGGAATACCAAGTAAAAGTGAATACTTACGAAGCTCGTTTGGGCGATTCGATGAAAAAAGGAGATATGGCAGATATAAAAGCCATGATTGAAGAACTCGAATGTACTTGTGAAGTAAGTGGTTCAAGAAATTGGACTGAGGTTCGTCAGTTCAATCTCATGTTCAATACACAACTGGGCAATGTAGCAGGAGAAGAAGGCAAATTATACCTTCGTCCTGAAACAGCGCAAGGTATTTTTGTTAATTTTTTGAATGTACAAAAATCAACCCGTCAAAAAATTCCTTTTGGAATTGCGCAAATTGGCAAGGCATTTCGCAATGAAATCGTAGCTCGCCAGTTCATTTTCCGTATGCGAGAGTTTGAGCAAATGGAAATGCA
>JANMGN010000706.1:0-1618 GCA_031374645.1 Chitinophagales bacterium
AAGCCTTTTTTGATATTTTTTAAAGTAAAAACTATGATTTTAGTGTAAAATTATTTTTTCTACTCTAAAATCCCAAAAGATTTTGAAAACCTCTTGGAATTAATGTACTAAGTATTAGCCAAAATATTAGATGAGCCACAAATATTAATTTACTTTTAAGAATTTCTTACTTCCTAATCTGCTTCCTTTATCGTCTAATAAATTTACAAAATAAGTTCCTTTTTCGAGGTCACTTACATCGTAATCTGCATTTTCTGATGCTTGGAAATTGCGAACAATTCTACCAGTTACATCTATAACTTGAAGTTGATTTATTTTTTGCTCAAAACCTACCAAACGGAAATTATCTCGTACAGGATTTGGCGCAATAGCGATTTTTTCCAAATTCAAATCATAAGTTCCAACCGCACCTTTCGTTGCTTTGAACACGATTTTAATCGTTTGAGTATTGTAACCTTTCGTAGAAAAATTCATTTTCAAGTTCGAAGCACCTACCACGCTATTTGGAAAAGCATCTACAATCATGCTGCCTGTTTGGTCTGGGTCGAGCGTAAATTTTGAAGTAGCGACTTTTGGTACAAAACAGTTTACTGGGTCACAAACTACAAATTCCCAAGCAGCGGGCGCACCTATTTGCGAACGCTCCCAAGTAAATTCTAATTTGGAAGTAGCTATATTTTTTACTTCAAATTTAAGCGCAAATAAACTATCTACGTGGTGCGCCACAAAAAAAGAATCTTTTTTGTTCGTTGCATAAGCAGCAAGGTCTTTTGCATCGATGAGGAATGACAAAGCATTTTGAGCTTGTACATTAATACTGAAAAATGCACACAGTGCAATTACATAAATTTTTTTCATAATTTTTATACATTTAATTTTAGACACAAATTTATATTTTTTTTGTCAAATTATGATTATTTTTGTCGAAAATTAAAATTAAGGTTCAAAAAAAATAACAATAAAAAAATGGAATACAGAAGATTAGGAAAAGCGGGCATACAAGTTAGTGCGCTTTCTTTGGGTACTTGGCTTACTTTTGGTAAGCAAATTGGCGATGATGTTGCTGAAAAACTGATGGATATTGCGTACGAGCATGGCGTAAATTTTTTCGATAATGCAGAAGTTTATGCACAAGGGCAATCGGAAATCGTGATGGGCAATATTTTGAAAAAGAAAAATTGGGCAAGAAATTCTTATGTAGTTTCCTCGAAAGTTTATTTTGGCGATAGCGCAAATAAACTGCCTAATACGACTGGTTTGAGTAGAAAACACATTATGGAGGCCTGCGAGGCTTCGCTCAAACGCTTACAAGTAGATTATATAGACCTTTATTTTTGTCATCGTCCTGATAAAAATACGCCAATAGAAGAAACGGTTTGGGCAATGAATCATCTTTTGCAACAAGGGAAAATTTTGTATTGGGGAACTTCGGAGTGGTCAGCACAAGAAATTATGGAGGCGCACATGGTCGCTCGTGATTTGCGTTTGATAGGCCCGACGATGGAACAGCCGCAATACAATATGTTTGAGCGAGCGAAAATCGAAGTAGAATACCATCAGATTTACAAAACGGTAGGTTTGGGAACTACGATTTGGTCGCCGCTTGGTTCTGGCGTTC
>JANMGN010000833.1:0-9069 GCA_031374645.1 Chitinophagales bacterium
GGCAACTTCCTTTGTAAGCTATAAAAAAAATATTTTTAATTTTATTTTTTCGAAATTTACAACAAAGCCGCTTCAGCTTTTTCAATTTTCCCCTGGTTCTTTTGTATGTAATATTGAGTCTTATCCAGGTTCGGGTTCTCGTTATGTCAGGGCGCCATATTCCAGAGCTATAATTATCAGGAGATTGGGAACTAACTCTGTTGTTAAAATACCTTCTGGAGAAATTAGAAAATTCAAAGCCATTTGCTTTGGTTACCAGTCTTTGAATGATAGTTTTTTCAGCTTTAAGCAGCCACTTTTCAAAGCAGGCGCATCCAGAAACCTCGGCATTCGTCCCCATGTTAGGGGATGCGCGATAAATCCGGTCGATCACCCCCACGGTGGTCGTACAGGCGAGAGCCGGCCTTCTGTTTCACCTTGGGCGAAACTTACCAAAGGTTACAGAACACGCCTAGTAAAGAAAAATAAAAAAGTTGTTGTTCTGAGTGTTCAAGAACTAAAAAATAAAAAACAAAATAAAAAAAGAAATTAAGACTATTGATGAAGGATTACAAATTTAAATTTCCTAATTTTAAATTTTTTAGAAAAAATTTTTCTTCCAGCAGACCAATTTATTTCCGTTCTGGTTTTATTTCTGAAGATATAGTTGGTCAAAAATTTATGGTCCATAACGGTAACGCTTTTCGATCAGTTTTGCCTAAATTTGAAATGGTTTCTCAACCTTTGGGTGATTACGTCTTTACCAAGATTACAGGCCAGTCTATTCATAAACGAAAACGAAAAAAAAAAGAAAAAAAGAAACGAGGTCGCAAATAAATTATTTTCTATGGTAACTAATAAAGCTTTTACTATTAGGCTTGGGCAGACCCAACCCTGGGCGAGTTCCCTTACAGCACAAAATTGGTATCAATATCACTTTAATCTTAGAATTAAGGCGTTTTTTGATAAATTTTTTGGTGATAAATTTTTTCAAAACAGAGGTGTCTCCTTCAGTCATGTTATTCCTAAATTTTTTCATTCGCATGTTGGTTTGGAGGTTTTTATTCATGATTCAAAATTGTACGATTTTTTTGGCACTAAACCAGTCAGAAGAGCTATTAAGCTTATTAAATCGAAAAAAAAGCTTAAGACTCTTTTTAAAAAAATTGCTAAACTTAAGGCTTTTATGAGGAAAAAGCAAAGGTCAAAAAATACTAGGTTTGCGTTCGCTAATCTAAAAAAAGATAAGCAATCTAGGTTTCTTGTTTCCTCGAGTTCACCGTCTTATTCCCGAAAAAAAGTTTTTTCAGTTTCATCCGATTTGCACAAGCAACCCCATGCTCTTTATAATAAACAAACGCTTGAGTCTAAGTTTAAAAAAAATAAATTTTTTCGGCTAAGGTTCAAAAATGTTCGAAAGTTTGTAAAATTGTCTAGAAAGTTGCGTAAGCGATTTAATAAAAACAGAGTAAAACTTTTTAAAACAGTTAAGCTACGAAAATCGAACAGAAGTTTTACCAATTCAAAGCTAAATTTTATTCTTAATCGACGAAAGTACCTTTCTTCTACTTTTATAAACAGAAAGCGCTTTAAAAAGCGAAACTTTAAAAGAAAAAATTTTAAAAAAAGATTTTACAGGTCTCGCAGAAATTTTAGATTTAAAAGACTTTTTTTTAAAAAAAAACAATTTCGTAAAAAAAAAAGCGCTATTCGTCAGGGTGTTAAAAAAAAGTACGCCAAAAGACTTATTAAAATTTCTCGCCGTTTTTCTTCCCGCCTTTCCTTTAAGCTCAAAATCGCAAAAATTAAATTTTTGCGATTTTATTTTCGCAGCGTAAAAAATTCGAATTCTGAATCAACAAAGCTAGCTTCTTCCCTAAAGTCTTACTATTTTAGAAAAAAATATGCAATTTTTAACAATTTGCGCAACAGAAAGATTCTAAGCTCAAAAAAATTGCGCAAATCTAAATTGGGAAAAAAATTTTTTCGTCTCTATTCTTTTGGCCCTAAAGTTAAACGAAGCAAAATCAATCTGGTTAACAAAAAATGGCCTGTTTCCAAATCAATCAAGCCTAAATTTTCAAAATTTAATTATCCCGGTTCATCGAAAAATCGACAATTTTTTTCGAAGCAAAAAATTTCTTATACTTCTTTTAACAAAAAGTTTAAAAATCTTAGGTATCCTGCATGGCGTGTTCGCTACCTACCGATTACAGAAACGAGCAGGAAAGCAGCAAGATTCGTTTTTTTTAACCCGCTTAGTGCTTACTCGGGCAATCGATTTATCCGTTACAGCTTTTATCATTTCCTTGCTAAATTTCTTTCTTCGCAGGTTTTCAAGCAGTTTAGTGTACCTGTTTTTATTAAATTCAACTTTTTTCCCTTGCACAGAGCCGGTTCCGACTTTTACCTGAACTTTATTACCACAAAGCTTTACTATAGATATATTTTGTCCGATGTTATTAAACCAATCGTTCGCATGTCTTTGAAATTTTACAGAGGTTTTGTTATTAACTGTAATGGTCGATTTACAAGAGCGCAAATAGCTGTTTCAAAAAAATTTGTTAGGAAATCAGTTTCGTATAGTAAGATTACAAGCTCACTGGATTACGCTCAGAGAAGCGTAGTTCTAAAGTACGGTACTTGTAACTTGCGTATTTGGATTAGAAAATAAATAATGGTTAAAAATATTTCGTCAAATTTGAAGAAAAGACCTTTTAAAATTTGGACAAGAAACAAACGATTTGCGGTACGTTACAACGGCCTTGCTAAGTATGTCCCGGTTTCGTTGCCCACTTTGTCGAATCTAGCCCACACTTCGAGTTACATTTCTGCGATTCGTTTTCGTCGCATTGTGGTACGATCTACTCAGTACGGCTATCTTTCCGCTAACGCTATTGAAGCTTTTCGAAAAGTTTTGGCCCCTCATTTTAGAAAAAAATCCTCTAAAATTTATAAATTTTTTATTCGATGTTACTCTTACTTGCCCCTTACCAAA
This sequence comes from Chitinophagales bacterium, assembly GCA_031374645.1. Classification (GTDB taxonomy): domain Bacteria; phylum Bacteroidota; class Bacteroidia; order Chitinophagales; family Saprospiraceae; genus CANHEE01. The sequence continues at coordinate 2,978 of JANMGN010000833.1, forward strand.
AAACCCTCTGAAGTTCGAATAGGTGGCGGTAAGGGTTCTAAGATTCGTGGATTTTATTCTCCTGTTAGGCCTGGTCAAATTCTTTTTGAAGTATTGGTAAGAAATCCTACAACTACAACTTCGCTTTTGCTTTATGCAGCAAGAAAATTGTCAGTTTCGGTTAAAGTTGTAAAAGTTTAAAAAAATACCATGATTTTTGTAAATAGTAATTCTAAAGTTTGGATCGCTGATAACACAGGTGTTTCGAAAATCCGTTCTATTATGTTTTATAATAAACATAAAGCTAAAATTTCTGATCTTTTTGTTGGTAGCATTTCTCGCGTTAAACCTCGAAGAAAAATTAAAAAGGGTCAAATTTTTAGAGCAATTCTTATTCAAACCCGATTTCCCGTTTTTAGGGCTTACGGTTCTTACATTAAAAGTTTGGCTACTCGATCTATTTTGATAAAACGAGGGGAGTATGTGCCGGTTTCTAACAGGGTTTCAGGTTTTTTCTTTTATGAGCTGAAGCTAATCAAAGAATACAAGTTTAACAGCCTTACCGTTTATATTATTTAAAATGTTTTTTAATTCCATAGATTTTTACAATTACTCACAACTAGAAAATTGTTCTCTCACTCAGCAACAATTTAATATTTTTAATCCTAAATTCCACGTTAAATTTAATTTCTCCACCAAAGAGAAAAAGCGTATTATGCAAACCTCGGACCTTTTGTTCCAATTCTTTAGTGCTCGTCCAAAAATCAGCGTAGTCAAGAAATTTGGCAAGCTTAATTCCTTTACGCTTTCTATTTCTCCTAATTTTAATTCGATTTTTCGTGTTTTGAGGATCGTTCATTCTATCAGAACCTCTTCTCGTAAAAAGCTTATCACATTTAAATTTAAGCGAAACGGCTTTATTTATTTGGTCCTTCGTGACTTCGTGACTTTGTTTCCTTTTAGAATCAAAACTTATGACTTTCACGATTGGCGTTATAATTTTGTTCTTTTTGCAGATTACAAAAGCTCTACTGAATTTAAAAAATTTAATACAATTAATTTTTACTTTAATTTTTTTAACCTTTTCTAACCATGCGTTCAAAAAGTTCTATTATTTACAAGCATTTTTCTAAAAGATCTATCTATTCGAAATCTTTTATTATGTTTAAGCCGCTTCTAAAATCAAAATTTATTGATGTTAATTTCCGTACTCTTATTAACGCGTACGGTCAGAACTATTTTAAAATTTTTCCAACTAGATTTAAACCCTTTTGCCTTTACACTGGTAGATCTCGTGGCGTTATTTCTAACTATTATTTTTCTAGGATGACTTTTAAAAAATTTTCTATAAGAGGTGAAATGGTTGGATTCCGTAAATCAAGATGGTAAGCTTTTCTTCTTCAGTTTTTATATCTCGGTTCAATAACTCTATTGTTCGCCGAACTAAATCCTTTTCTGTTCCGGTTTCAAAATTTTCGCGAGAGCTTTTGAATTTGTTTTACAAGGAGGGTTACATTTTCAGTTACTACTTTGACTCGACCAAAAATTGTTTTTTGGTGTACCCAAATCATCGCGTTGTTTCCTTTAAACTTATTTTGTATTCTAAGCCTTCGCGAAAACTTAACTTTAAATATTTTCAGGTAAAAAAAAATACCAATTCCGGCAAATTTTTTATTCTCAAAACTGTTTTCGGGTTGCAATTTAGCGACTCTGCTAGACTAAATAGAATTGGCGGCCAACCTATTTTTATAATGAATTATTTTTTATGGTAGTTTGGGTAAGCTACGTGTTTAAACCAATTTTTGTTGATTTTCTAGAAATTAGCAATTCGTATATTATTATTGACGGGCTCGGTGATAGTTTTTTCATCCCCAAATTCGTTACCTCTAAATCTGAGTTTAGTTACATTAGGCGTCGTTTGAAAAATTTGGGCAACAAACTAAAGACTTTTTTTCAGATCCTTCACGTCAAAGGTATCGGTTTCAAGGTTTATTATTATTGGAACACAAAAAGTCTTTATTTTAACCTCGGTTACAACCATATTTGTAAGTATTGTTTGGAAAATATTGCTGAGGTTAAGGTACGAAAACAATATCTTTTGCTGTTTACCAAAATTATTTCTCTCATATTTTACGTAAATGAAATTAAGAATCTGCGCTTTCCTGATCCTTACAGGGGAAAAGGTATTCGTTTTAGATTTCAGGAAATGAAATTTAAACCTGGCAAACAACGTTAAATTTAATTTTTTATCCTATGCCTGTAAAATTTATAAATCGATCTGTTCTTTCAACCCAAAAGGTAGGTAAATTTCTTTCTTCTATTTTTGGTATCAGTAGAAATACCAGTATGCGTATTTGTCGTCAGTTGGGCGTTGCTTACGCAACTTCTATTCAGGACGTTCCTTCGACTAAGCGAGAGTATATTGAGAACTACTTTAAACCTAGGCCTCTTGGAATCGACCTGCAGCGACGGGTTCAGAACAAGGTCTCAGATAAAATTCGGTTTGGTGGCTATAGCGGAGTGCGGTTGAGTCAGGGGTTGCCGAGCAGAGGCCAGCGTTCCAAAACTAATGCCCAAACTTGTAAGAAAAAATTTAAATTTAAGCTTTCTATTATATCGAAAAATTAGCGTTAATATGGCAAAGTTTTATCCAACAAAATTTTATTCATCATTTAAAAAAAAACCTGCTCTAATAAGTAGGGATATCATGCGTTTTAGGGCTAGAATCAGCAAAAAGCTTAAATACTATAAGTCTAAAATATTTAGGCGTTTTAAGCGATTTAGTTTTTTGCAGAAAAAATTCTTTAAAAGGACTACATTTAGGAGTCGCCGAAGAAGCGATCTTTTGTTTCTTTACAAAAAGCCACGATTGTATCCTAGATGGATTCCCAAAAGATACCTTTCCAGAAATAAAAAATCTAAAAGGATCAATTTTTTCATTCGCCGCATGCGCCAAAAATATATGCGTATAAATAATTGGCGTAATCGTCTTAGGGCCCGGTACTATCGCCGAACTCCCAAATTGTACGCTACTTCGCCATTTCGCTATCAACTTATGGATGACAACTACAACCGAAAAAAATTTAGAGTTTGGATAACGAAAAGATTTTTTGGTAAAAAAAAAAGGTTTGTTTTTAGAATTTTTTATTTTTTTCGCAAACTTGAAAAATCTAAATTTAATTTTAAGTCTAAGACTGGGCCAATTTCCACATCAAATTTTGATTCCAATATTTTTTTTGAAAAATATCGAAAATTTTCTTTGTGGGCACTTAGCTATTCTTGGCATAAATTTCATCCGCGCACTATACTTAAGCTTAAGCGTAGGATTAGGTTTCTAAAAAAAAAACGCAGACTTATAAAATTGCGCGTCAAATCGCAAAGATTTAATAAAAAATCTAAAAAAAAATTGTCAAAAAGCAGACGAAAGCCAATCAAAAAAGGATTTTTTAATAAAAAATCTAAAAAAAAATATCGTGAAAAATCACTTTTTACTTATCCCAGGAAGTACATTAAATTTAAATTTAATCGTCGAAAATTTTCTAGGAAGCCCACCCATCGTAGATTTCGCCAAATTTCTCGTTTTTTGCGGGTCGTTCGTCTAGCGTACAAGTTTCCGCACGGTAAACGCTATTTCAAGTCTCGCGTTGCCGCAAAATTTAAAAAATCTAAAAAATTTATGCCCTCAGCGCAAATGACTTATACTAGGCTTTTTGGACTTAATAAAAAGCGATTTAGTTTTGATTCGTTTTTTCGAACGCGTTCTCACAAATTTTTTAAATTTTTTAGGACTAATTCTAAGCAGCTTTTCTTTACTAAGCGCCGATTGCCTAAGATTTTTTATAAGAATTTTTTCTATAAAAAAAGGCTGCCCTTGGCTTATTATTTTACCCGAGGTAGTAAAAATATTTCTATTTTTTTTAAAACGTTTAAAAAAAAACCTTATATTTCTAGATTTATAAAATACAAACACAGATCTCGCGTACCTTTTAGAATTAGGAGAGTTTTGAATAAGCTTAGATTTTATCATTCTAAGATTAAACGTTCTCGTTTTTCTAGAAAGATAAATAAAAAATTTTTTTTTATCCGCCGAAAGTACGCTTTTTTTATACCTTATTTGGGTTACTTTAGAAAATTTGGCAAAAAACGTTTTATTTACAAAAAGAAAAGAAAAAAATTTTTTAGATTTTTTAAAAAATTTTTTTCTAAATTTCATTCAGTAACCGGAATCCCAAGCCCACGTTCTAAATTTTACAAAAGGCACTCTTCTAGAGTTAAGTTTTTTATTCATATTTTTAGATCTGTTAACAATATGTTTGTTAATGTTAGTGCCCCTAGAGGTAGAACGCTCTATGCTTACTCGGCGGGTCGTACCAATTTTCGAGGTTCAAAAAGACTAAGTCCGATCGCTATTGAAACTATGGGTAAGTCAGTTTCACTTTTGCTAAAAAATTCTAAAATTTTGCAAGTAGGCGTCGTATTTCATACCCCCATTGACTACTTGATTCGTGCCCTGATGCGCGGTTTCCGCGCAAATATTAAATTTACTCATTTTAGATACCACATGACCAAACCCCATAACGGTTTGCGTTTGAGGGCAACTCGTCGTATCTAATTCTAGTTTTAGGATGTGGTGTAATGGTAACATATCCGCCTTGGGAGCGGGTGCTGTGGGTTCAACTCCCGCCATCCAGAACGTAATCAGGTTGGGCATAGTTTAGGTGGTTAAAATTTTGGTTTGTGGCACCAAGGATGTGGGTTCAAGCCCCACTGCTCACCTGACAGAAACAATTAATAATCTTATTTTTTTTTTAAGCATGAGAAATTCTTTTAAAGGCTTTTTTCCAACTAATCTACCAAAGTTTCAGGTCGTTAAATTTAACTCAAATGGACATAACTCTGCAATAAGACTGAATCTTTTTTCAAACGTTAGCGCTAAGCGGGATTCCGTTTACAATGGTATAATACTTCCAGTATTCGATAATAAGTCTTTTTACTCAAACTTTACCTATAAATACTTTAGTTTGAAATGGGCTAAATTTGAGCAAAAAAATAATTATTATCGATACATCAAAACACCGTCCTCATTTCCTAATTTTCTAACAACCACAAATTATTTTATAAACGCTTTCCTTACTCGTCGAAGAAAAAAAAGAGTCTACAAACGTCGCAGAATTCGAGTTTCGGTTTATTTTAATAATAGATTTCTTCGCTCTACTAAGTCTATTTTTCGAGCCTATAGATTGCGTCCGTTTTACGGTAAAAAAAAAACTTTTAGGCTTCGAAAGAAACTTGTTCGTCCGCTGGCAAAACGTAAAACCTTTAAAGTTATTTTTTCTAAATATTGGATTCGCCGCCGCTGGTATAAATTTTCTCGTCGTCACGGCAAAAACCGTAAGTTCTATCGTTTTGATAAGACCAAATCGCAAAAGAAAAAAACAAATAAAAATACTTTCTATTTTAAAAAACGAACTTATAGGTTTAGGGTTTTTAGATTTTTTGGTTTTAAAAGAAATCTAAAAAAAATGCTATACGCAAGAAGATACGCTTATCGTAAAATCCGAAAGTTTAGAAAATCTAGAAATGTTAATTTTAAATTGTCATTTTTGCTTAATTATAGGACGAAAAACTTTTCTAAAAGGGTATTTAAATTGCAATTTTTTAAACGATTGGTCAAAAAAATTATTAAACGTAAATACTTTTTTGCGTATTTGGGCCATAGGTTGGATTATAAAGTTCGCTCAAGAATTATTTTTAACAAATTTGGAATTCTCAGATTTTTGGGTTTTAAAAATCATCTGCTCAAGATTTACTTTTATATAACTCAGAATTTCAGTGGAAAGGTTAAAAATAATTCTAATTTTCTTCGCGCCTCGTCAAGTTTTTTTAATCATTTGTTTACTTATCCCCAAAAACTTCTCTGCTCAAAAAATAATTTTTATTTTAAATTTTTTTCGGGCTATAGCCTTTTGAAAAATAAAAAATTGAAACGTTTTAAAAATTATTTTAATCTTAATCTAAAGCAATACTACCATTTTTTTAAAGCATTTAATGACTTTTTTTCTATAATTTCAATTTTTAAATTGAATTTTTTGCCGTTTAAGTTCGAGCTTTCA
>JANMGN010000846.1:0-7689 GCA_031374645.1 Chitinophagales bacterium
TTTTTATTTTATTTTTTAAACTCAATTCCTGCAAGTAATATTGGAAAAATAAATTGAGTAGATTGTTCTATAAATAACTGACAATCAAATTTTTATAAAATTAAAAATTCATAACTTCAAATTATCTATTCAGCATTATCAAGTAATTAATCCATACTAACACTCACAATTTTACCTTCCAAACGACTATCTTCTGCTCTAAAACCCATCAAATGACTTTCCATAGAAAGGTCAATTGTAGAAGTCAAAATACGAGTGTCTTGGTGTGCAACAGCTTGAATAAAATCACGTGCAAGACTGTAATCGCCGCCACCGTGACCAGACGTAATCTTAGCATAATCAGCTGTTTTGAGTACCTTTTTTTCTTTGGTCGAAAAATTAGCAATTGTCATTATTTCTTCATCGCCTACAATATCGCCCATACTGCCCATAATACGTGTTCTACGTCCGCTATAACTTGTAAATGCTTCCATATTAAAGGAGGCAGTGATACCATCTTCAAATTCCATAGCACAAATTTGATGGTCAGGAACATCGTTGTCGCAGTGATAAACACAACGACCATAGTTTCCATCAGTCAATTCTTTCATAATTGCCTCTCCTTGCTCCCCTTCAGGTAAATCAAAATGATACAACCAGCTTCGTTCTCTATAATATATACGTAAAGCCGAATAAGGACAAGTCGCTTCTACTTTGCAACCGTCTGTACAACGCATTGTACTACCTTCTGGAGCATTTTCTTTTTTAAAATGAGAAAGTTTACCAAAAGAAGCCATCGAAGTACATTTTTTACCAATTATCCAGCGCAAAATATCCATATCGTGACAAGATTTTGCCAAAATAATTGGATTGGTTTCTTTAGCTTTTCGCCAGATACCTCTTACGTAAGAGTGTGTAATATGTATATGCTCTATCGGTTCAAAATGCTGAACACTAACTATTTGCCCCAAAACGCCACTATCTACAATTTCTTTCATTTTTCTGAAATAAGGCGTATAGCGTAGTACATGACAGACGGCAACGATACGATTATATTTTTTCGCTGCCGCTAAAATATCGCTACATTCTTGCCATGTTTGCGCAATGGGTTTTTCGAGCAAAAGATCATAACCCATTTCGAGTGCTTTCATCGCAGGCCCATAATGCAAATGATCAGGCGTAGTAATCATCACAGCGTCAGCGAATTTTGGGCGACTAAAAACATCTTCCCAAGTATTCATTTGATTATCGCTTGAAATAGTATATCTTTTAGCAAAACGCTCCCTACGGATTTCGTTAGGTTCTGCCACACCTATAATATTCATTTCGCCTTTAAAACGCTCCGTATAAGAAGAATAAGTATTGCCACGTGCGCCCGCACCTATAACGATACAGGTAATTGGTTTTTCAATCGGACGATGAAAAGCATTGTGAGGAAACTCAAAAATTGCTGGGTCATCAAGGTCTATCAAATTTTCAGCTTGTGCTGGATTATTCAAAGGGAAAAGCGAAGCCAAACCCAATGTTTTGAGCCAATCACGACGAGTCCAATTTTTCATTTTATCAAACATATTAAAAATAATAATTATTTTTTTACTTTAACGAACAAAAATAGAGAAAAATAATTTATCTTACAGTAATTTCGCAACGTATTTTTCATTTTGAATGAAAATAAAAAACTCATTCCGAATATAATTCTGTAAAAGAGAAAAAAAATATCATTTTTTTGTAAAAAATTCTGTCAATTGGTTTTTTATACAGTAAAATATAGTATCTTTGCACCAAAATTCAGAACCCATTAAAAGTTTTGTTAAAAAAGATGAAATTTTCTAAAATATCTACAGTTTTTACTGCAATTCTATTTTTCGTTGCGCTTAATGCCAACGCTCAACATGGGCATGAAGGTACTCATAATGAAGTAACACCTGCACCAAAGACGGAAGGTCAAGCAACCGAACAGCATAATACGGAAGCTACACATACAGAAGCTGGTCATGGCTCTGCTTGTGCAACTGCTCATGGAGAAGAAAAACTTGATTTGACCAACGTTATTATGGAACACATTGGCAACTCAAATGAATTTCACATTTGGGGAAAAGATGAAAATTCTGTTTCGATTCCTTTGCCTTGTATTTTATATTCTCAAAAAGATGGTGTTACGACTTGTCTTTCTTCGGCATTTCATCACGGACATATCGCACACAACAAGTATGTAATGTACGAAGGTGTTATTCATCGTGTAAATAGCGATGGATTGCCAGATTTTCCTCGTGACGATGTTGCAGTACACGCTTTACATCCCGAAAAGACAAAAACAGGAGAGCAAGGTTACATCTGTTACAATGATGTAAAATATCCGTTGGAAAAACACTCTATTTTAGGCGCAAACACATCATTTATAGATTTTTCTATTTCGAAAAATGTATTTACAATGATACTTGCATCCATTTTACTTTGTGTGATTTTCTTTTCAGTAGCGAAGGCATACAAGAAGCGTGAAGGTCAAGCACCGAAAGGAATGCAAAACTTAATGGAAATATTGGTAAACTTTATCATTGACGAAGTGGCAAAACCAATGTTGGGCGCAAAATACCTGAAGTTTTTACCTTATTTATTGACAGTATTTTTCTTTATCTTGATTGTCAATCTTTTAGGTTTAGTTCCCATTTTTCCAGGAGGTGCAAACGTAACAGGTAATATAGCAACTACACTTGTACTTGCAGCGATTACATTCGTTATTACAAACATCAATGCCAATAAGGATTACTGGAAACACATTTTTTGGATGCCAGGATTGCCAACAGCAATGAAAATTGGTTTAGCACCAATCGAATTTTTGGGTGTATTCATCAAACCAGTATCTTTAATGATACGTTTGTTTGCAAACATAACAGCAGGACATATTATCGTATTATCACTCATCGGATTAATTTTTGTGTTTGGTGAAAATGGAAGAAATATGGCAGGCGGTATTACGGGTGCATTTGTAGGTGGATTATTTACTCTGTTTTTAAGTATAATCGAATTAATCGTAGCATTTATACAAGCGTTTATCTTTACGATTTTGTCAGCTTCTTATTTTGCAGCAGCAACAGAAGAGCATCATCACGACGAAGCACACTAATCCAACAAAAAATCAAAAGTAATTTTTTACTTTTCAATAATAATTTAATTTTTTTATAAACTTTTAAATACATTTATAATGGTAGGAAGTATTGCAGCAATAGGAGCTGGTTTAGCAGCAGTAGGAGCTGGTATCGGTATTGGTCAAATCGGTGGAAAAGGTATGGAAGCAATCGCTCGCCAACCTGAAGCATCTGGTGACATCCGTTCTAGTATGTTAATCATGGCGGCATTCGTAGAAGCCGTAGCTCTTTTCGCAGTAGTTGTTTCATTCTTAGGTTTGACAACTGGAGCGTAATCCAAGCAAAAAATTTACTCTGAACTATTGACGGTTGGTTTTTAGTTCAGAGTTTTTAAAAGAAAAAAATACTAAATAATATAGTTTTTTGATAAAAGTGTGTTTCACACCAGTTATCAAATTACGTACAAATACTTAATACAATATGTTATTCTTAGCAGGATTTTCAGTAATGGACGTTGATTACGGATTAACGTTTTGGACACTTACAGTTTTCATTATTCTTTGGGTGTTATTGAGCAAATTTGCTTTCAAACCTATCGTGCAAGCCTTAGATGACCGTTCAAATAGCATAGATAATGCTTTGAAACAGGCAGAAATGGCACGCCAAGAAGTTGCTAATCTTAGAGCAGACAACGATAAAATATTGGCAAAAGCAAGTGAAGAGCGTTCGGCTATTATCAGAGAGGCAAAAGATGCAGCTACGGCAATGGTAAATGAAGCAAAAGAAAAAGCAAGAGAAGAGGCACAACGTCTTATTGCAAATGCGAAAGTTGAAATCGAAAATCAACAAAAATCGGCAATGATTCAAGTAAAAAACGAAGTAGGTTCGATGGCTATTCAAATTGCTGAAAAAATCATTCGTAAAGAACTTTCTAAAGACGCTGCACAAACAGAGTTTGCAAAAAGTTTGGTAGATAGCATCAAATTGAATTAATTTGAAAATGAATCGGTTTGATAACTTGAGAATTATTATCAAATTATCAAATTCTTTAATCTTCAAATTACCAAGTTCGTTTCAAATTATTAAATTAATATAAAATGTCTGTAACAAAATTAGCTTCAAGATATGCCAAATCTCTATTAGACCTTGCCGTTGAACGCAATGAAGTAGAGCAAACATTGGCAGATGTTCAGCTTTTACAAGAAACAACGAAACACCGTGAGTTTTACTTGTTGCTCAAAAGTCCTATTGTAAATAAGACTAAAAAGAAACAAATACTTGATGCGTTGTTTGATGATAAAATGGGCAAAATGACCAATGGTTATTTTGACTTGCTCTTGGAAAAAGGTCGTGAGGCGTATATTCCAGAAATTTGTGCCGAATTTATTAGCCAATACAATAGTATCAAACAGATTGCAGCATTAAAAATCAAGACGGCAGTTCCGCTTGATGCAGCGACTGTGGAAGCTATCAAACAAAAACTAATCGCTTCAAAAGTTTCTACTCCAAACGTAGATATTACAACAGAAGTAGATGCTGAATTGATAGGTGGTTTCGTATTAGAGTTTGATCACAAGCAATATGATGCAAGTGTCGCTTATCAGTTAGATGAATTGGCAAAAGAATTTACAGGTAATTTGTACAAAAACCAGATTATCAAATACTAAAATATAAATAATTGGATTTTTTTATAAAAAATCTAATTGCTACAATATATTTATTTTTAAAATAAAGAAATACAAAAGCAAAGATTTGTATTGGTAGTTTTAGAAAGAAAAGAGTAAGAAATATTTACTCACTATTTTCAATCTTTTACATTTAAACTTTTAGCTTTTATACTCTTTTAATTACTTAATTTTTAAAATCAACATATCATGGTAGGTGTAAAACCTGATGAAATATCTGCAATCCTGAAGCAGCAATTGTCTGGATTTTCAACGGCTGCGGAACTCGAAGAAGTAGGTACTGTACTCCAAGCGGGCGATGGTATTGCTCGTGTATATGGCTTGACGCAAGTACAAGCTGGTGAGTTAGTAGAATTTGAAAACGGTGTTCAAGCTATCGTATTGAACTTAGAAGAAGATAACGTCGGTGTAGTAATGCTCGGTGCTTCTGAGGCAATTAAAGAAGGTACAAAAGTTCGTCGTACGAAACGTATCGCTTCACTCCAAGTTGGAGAAGGTGTTATTGGTCGTGTGGTAAACCCATTGGGCGTTCCGATAGATGGTAAAGGTGCTATCGCTGGTAAAACGTATGAAATGCCTTTGGAGCGTAAAGCACCAGGTGTTATCTACCGTCAGCCAGTAACTGAGCCTTTGCAAACGGGTATCAAAGCAATTGATGCTATGATTCCTATTGGTCGTGGTCAACGTGAGTTAATTATTGGTGACCGTCAGACAGGCAAAACCGCTATCGCTATTGATACGATTTTGAACCAAAAAGAATTTTATGACCGTGGCGAGCCTGTATTCTGCATTTATGTAGCTTCGGGTCAAAAAGCATCTACGGTTGCTCAAATAGCGAAGACTTTGACAGAGCGTGGCGCAATGGATTACACCGTAATCGTTGCTTCTCCAGCTTCTGACCCAGCTCCGATGCAGTTCTATGCACCATTTGCAGGTGCTGCGATTGGCGAGTATTTCCGTGATACTGGTCGTCCAGCATTGATTATTTATGATGATTTATCAAAACAAGCGGTAGCTTACCGTGAGGTTTCTTTATTACTTCGTCGTCCACCAGGACGTGAAGCATATCCAGGTGATGTATTTTATTTGCACAGTCGTTTGCTCGAGCGTGCAGCTAAAATTATCGCTAATGACGAAATTGCTAACCAAATGAATGATTTACCAGAATCTTTGAAAAAAGCTGGTATCGTGAAAGGTGGTGGTAGTTTGACAGCTTTGCCGATTATTGAAACACAAGCAGGTGACGTTTCTGCATATATCCCAACCAACGTAATTTCGATTACAGATGGTCAGATTTTCTTGGAATCTAACTTATTTAACGCAGGTATTCGTCCAGCGATTAACGTAGGTATTTCGGTAAGTCGTGTAGGTGGTAATGCACAAATTAAAGGTATGAAAAAAGTATCTGGTACATTGAAACTTGACCAAGCGCAATACCGTGAATTAGAGGCGTTCTCTAAGTTCGGTTCTGACCTTGATGCGGCTACAAAATCTGTATTAGATAAAGGTGCTCGTAACGTAGAAGTGTTGAAACAAGCTCAGTATTCGCCAGTTTCTGTAGAGAAACAAGTAGCAATTATTTATTTAGGTTCAAGTAACTTGTTGCGTGATGTACCTGTAAATAAAGTACGTGCTTTTGAAGACGAGTTTTTTACTTTATTAGAGCAACGTCATCCTGAAGCATTGGCAGATTTCCGTAAAGGAGGTTTGGGTAATGATGCTATCAATGCAGTAAAATCATTGGCGGCTGAAATTTCAGCACGTTACAAGTAATAAAAAATTAATAATGAAAAATTGAAAATTAAAAATTAGAGATAAACCACAAGTTTATTTTTAATTTTTAATCTTCGACTTTAATTTCAATAAAAATGGGAGATTTAAAAGCCGTCCGTGAGCGGATTAAGTCAGTCATATCAACACAGCAGATTACCAAAGCGATGAAGATGGTATCGGCTGCGAAATTACGTAGAGCGCAATCCGCTATTACGCAATTGCGTCCATATTCTAACAAATTAGATACGATGTTGAGTAACTTGATGTCAAATCTTGATGGCGATGCTAATACTACTTTTGGTACAGCTCGTCCCGTAGAAAATGTATGTATTGTAGTGGTAACTTCTAATCGTGGTTTGTGTGGCGCTTTTAATACGAACGTTATAAAGTCGGCAATAGCAACTATAAATGAAAAATATCCTACACAATTGGCAGCAGGAAAAGTGACTATTTTGTCGATTGGTAAGCGTGGTTACGAAGTATTGAACCGTCGTTATGGTTCTCAAGTAACATTTATTACTGATTTTGTAGAGCTTTTCCCTGATTTGTCTTCTGAAAATGTCAATCGTGCTTCAAAAGTAGTGATGGACGGTTTTACGAACAAGCGCTTTGATGCGGTGGAGATTTCTTATGGTCGTTTTAAAAATGCTGCTTTGCAATTTGCAGAAACGGAGCAATTTTTACCTGTAAGAAAATTGGAAGCAAAAGAAGGAACTTCTAAAACGAAAGCAAACTATAGTTTTGAGCCAAATCAAGCCAATTTGTTGGAGTATTTAGTGCCTACAATTTTGCAAACACAGTTTTTGAAATGCAACTTGGATACACACGCTTCTGAACATGGCGCACGTATGACTGCAATGGATAATGCAACTGAAAATGCAAATGAACTACTAAAAGAATTGAAAATTTCTTACAATAAAGCTCGCCAAGAATCAATTACGAAAGAACTTTCGGAAATTGTTGGTGGTGCAGCTGCCTTAGAAGGATAATTTTATTTTATACGAATAAAAAAACTGTTAGTCATTGGTAAATGGCTAACAGTTTTTATTTTTCAGAAAATAGATAGATTTATAGTTTATTTAACAATTATTTAATACAATATTTTATTTTATTTTAATTAAAAATGCAAAATTTAATTTTTAAATGAATAAAATACCAAATAAAAT
>JANMGN010000003.1:0-3967 GCA_031374645.1 Chitinophagales bacterium
TTTTTATTTTAAATATTTTACAAGCACAAGAAACTTTCGTAAACCAAGTAAAGTATCAAGTTCATGCTGGGCGGACGCAAGAGAAAATTAAAATTGATGGCAATTTGGAAGAAGGAATTTGGAAGACCGCCAAACCCGTTACTGGTTTCTCGCACAAATGGCCCATTGTTGGAGGTCTTGCGGAACGTCAAACAGAAGTTCGTATGGCTTTTGACGCTCAATTTATGTATGTTGGTGTAGTTTGCTACGATACAAGCACTTACATTGTACAAAGTCTAAAACGGGACGCTGGCTATTGGGATAGCGACGGTTTTGCGATGATACTTGACCCTGTGAACGGACATAGCAACGGTTATTTCTTTGGTATCAATGCTTACGGCGCACAATCTGACGCTTTGGTCGTACAAAATGCGGACGATATGAATTTTGATTGGAATGACAAATGGGAGGCAGAAACCAAACGTTATCCTGACCGATGGACGATAGAAATTGCTATTCCGTTCAAAACTTTGCGATTTGAACAAGGAAAATCAACTTGGGGAATTAATTTTGTCCGAAATGATTTAAAAAATTTCAAATATCACATTTGGGCACCTGTTCCACAACAATTTGAAGGCAACAACCTAAATTTTACAGGCTCACTGATTTGGGACGAGCCGCCACAACGAAGCAATAAATCAATTTCGCTTATTCCGTACCTTAGTGCTGGCGTTGAGCATGATATAGAAAATAATAAAAAACCAAACGCTGTCTACAAGGTTGGCTCTGATGCAAAAATTGCCGTTTCTTCTTCGCTGAATTTAGATTTGACATTTAATCCAGATTTTTCGCAAGTAGAAGTCGATGCGCAACAAACTAATCTGACCAGATTTAGTCTTTTTTTGCCTGAAAAACGCAATTTTTTTCTCGAAAATAGCGACATTTTTGGAGAATATGGTTTGCCTCCTTTGCGACCGTTTTTTTCTCGAACTATTGGTCTGAATAGCGACGGTTCGAGCGTTCCGATTTGGGCAGGCGCACGTTTGACAGGAAGTTTGGACGATAAAACACGTATTGGTATACTCAATATGCAAACTGCAAGTGACGGCACAAACGACCCAAGAAACTATACCGCAGCAAGTGTACAGCGACGTGTTTTGGGAAATTCTGTCTTAAAAGCTATGTTTTTGAACCGTCAAGGCATCAATGAAAAAGGGTTTAATGGCAAAGATTTTAGCAGAAACTTAGGTACAGAATTTGTTTTTACATCCAAAAATAACAAGTGGCAATCTTGGGCGGCATACAATCATTCGTGGAAAAATGATGTAAAAAATAATCTTAATAATAGCTATGCAAACGCTGGTTTTGGTTATCGTGGCGAAAGATTGAAAACCGTAACGGATTTTTTGCGTTGTGGCGACAATTATTATACGGATTTAGGCTTCAATCAGCGCATAGAGAATAGTTTTATTATCAATGATAGAGATACAACTTTGCGTTTAGGTTGGTATCATTGGTACAATAATATAGAGTTTTGGACTTATACGCCAGATAACAAGTGGACGAATAGTATAAAATATAGTTTAGATGCCTTTACCGTTTGGAATCTGAACGGCACAAACAATGAATTTAAACTAACGCCGTCAGTAAATGTAGGTTTTAAAAATAGCAGTGAAGTGGAATTGACAGTCAGCCACAATCGCTTAAATTTACTTCATGCGGTACGCTTTTTAGGTGAAAATGTAAAAGCATTGCCAAGAGCAAAATACACCTATACCAATATAGAAGCCTCTTACAACTCGGATTTTCGTAAACGTTTAGGCTATAATTTGTCAGCCCAGTACGGTACTTTTTACAACGGAACTTTGTTACAATTACAAGCTGGTTTGAATTATAGAATACAACCCTGGGGCAGTTTTTCTTTGAATCTGGAGCAAAATAACATCAAATTACCAGCAGAATTTGGCAGCGACCAATTTACATTAGTTGGTCTCAAAGCAGATATTTCTTTTTCAAAAAACCTACTTTGGGCAAATTATGTACAGTACAACAAACAGGCACAAGTTTTCCTTATCAATAGCCGTTTTCAGTGGCGATACAAGCCAATGTCAGATATGTTTGTGGCTTACACAGACAACTATTTGGCTTCCGATTTTTTGCCGAATTATCGTGCTTTGGTATTTAAAATAAATTATTGGTGGTAAAAGTAGCCAATTTAAAATGAATAATTAAAAATAAAAAAAACGCTAAACTTCATCAAGTTTAGCGTTTTTTTATAAATCTACTACAATTTTATTAATTTTCTCGTAGCAATTATCTCATTTTGCTTATTTTTTAATTGCAATATATAAATGCCAACGCCCCAATTTAAAGCATCTATATCAAAAGTATTTTTTCCCATATTGATATTTTTTTCTACTTTTAGTTTCCCTGTGATAGATAAAATTTGTATCGAAGTTTCCTCCATACTTGCATTTATAAAAATAGAAAAATACTCCGAAATTGGATTAGAAAATACAATAATTGGTTCTTTTTCTAAAAAATCATTACTTTTTGTATTATTTAGTGTAATATTAAGACAAGAAAACGGAGAGTTGCATTCACCTAAAATGGACCGTACACATACTTTATGTACCGCAGATTTGTCCCATGTAATCGCAATAGAATCTCCTTTAAAAATTGCAGGAGAACCTCCTGTAATGTACCACTCCTGCGTAAGCATCGAAGAGGAAGAGGAATTTACCTTAAAAAAAGAGGGTTTTTGTAAACTGTGCGACAGTGTTAAATCAGTCAATTGTGGTGGAAATGGTGGTTCGTCTATCCCTATAACTTGAGTTTCCACCATCTTTGAACAAGTTTTAGTCGCAGAACCATTGGCTGTATTCAAGGTATAAGTATAAGAAATTGTTACAGTATAAGTACCTGATTGGGTTACTGTAATACTCGATGCCGTATTATCTCCTGTAATAGTACCGCCCTTACTTGCAGACCAAAGATAGGATTTTGCACCTTTGTTCGTTGCGGTACTTATTGGTAAAAAAAGAGATTGACCTGCATTAAGAGTTATTTTGGGATTCAAACAACCTAAAATAGGAAGTTGAGGCGTAAGAATAGGAATTAGCTTTATACATTGAAGCAGAAAGTTATAGGTCGTATCACATTTGCCAGGTTTGGGATTGTGAGGAACTGTTATACTTTGGATACTGGGTTTTGCATCAGCACATTTGAGCCAACTTGAAGCAATTTTTACACTATCATCTTCACAAATGAGTTGTGGCTGAAGAGTAATGATTGCCTTTTTCAGCGTCTGTACCTTCACTATCACTTTTCCTTTTGCGCCCGTAGAAATCACCGTGTAAGTAACGATATAAGTTTTGAGTGTTCCACAAGGTTGCTGTATGGAAAAAGTAGAAGGCGATATACTATCCATTAGGCTCGGATTAGCAGCCTTTATACATTGCTCCAAATTATACTCAAACGGCTGTTCTTCGCAACAAAGCGTGATGTCACATTCAGCATCTTTTAATCCACCTTGGGCTAAAAGCGTTTCTCCAAAAAAAGGATAAAAAATAATAAGCTAAGTTTTCTTTTCATCGTTGCTATTTTTTACAAAAATAAATACGTTTTATAAAATATCAAAATACAAAAAAAAGCATTTCTAAATTAAAAGTAGTTTTTTATTTTTTATAAACAACTGATAATAAGAAATTTATACAAACAACTTCTAATTAACTACAGGTAAATATTTAGGGTTCATCCATGATTTTGGCGGAACTTCCACGGTAAAACCCGTGATGTCTTCAATACCTCACGGGTTTATAAAGCGCAATAAGTCTATTCCGCCAAAATCATGGATGAACCATATTTAGTTAATTAATAGTAGATTTATAAATTGTCAAATTTATTAACTTAGTAACGTGTGAATAATAAGTTGTGGATTTATGGTTAGTATATTAGAAGATAGACGAGCTAAATTTGAAGTTCAATG
>JANMGN010000005.1:0-2739 GCA_031374645.1 Chitinophagales bacterium
AAGGTGGTGTTTTTTTACAAAAGCACCACTTTTTAATTATAAATTTGAAAAACTAAAATTCTAACTTCAGCTGAACGGTTGGGAAACGTCCATTTTGATAAACAGGATGTTCTGTATTGGTATTTTTATCGTACCAATTCAACAATACATTTCTGTAATTGGCTACATTTTGAATATCTAAAGCCCATTCCAAAGCGATTTTTCTTTTAAAATCCTTACGAATAGTTATTTTAAAATCAGGTTTGAAATACACTTTATTTTGGAAGGTATTGGCTTGATCTTCTTTGTAAGTAGCTTCTCTGTTTTGTGCAGAAGTAATAAAATCAACAGGCGTGTAGCGTAAACCACCTGCCACGGTAAGTTTTGCATCAAATAAAAGTGTGAGATTTTTCTTTAATTTTAGCTCGTAACCACCCAAAGCATTTACTACATAATTGCCATTAAATGCGGTGTTTCTTTCAACGCCATCGCTTCCTTTGTACTTAGAATTAAACAAAGAAGTCGTCATCAAAAAGTAGTAATTATTACTAAAAAACTTTTCTAACGTGAACTCTATTCCGTAGTTGTAACCGCTACCTTTATTAACTAAACTATCTCTGTAATCGTTATAAAATGTTGCGCCATAATTCATCACAGAATAAGAAGAAGGGTGGCTTTCTACTGGAATATTTGACAAATACTGGTAATAACTTTCTATTTTTACTCTAAAATCCTTTTTTAGTTTAAAATCATAACCTACAATAAGCTGATTACTTTTTGAAAAATCTAAATTTTTATTTGTTTCGCTGTTTGATGCGTCGTATTTGTTTTTGTAAAAATACATCCCATAAGGCTGTATTTGGTTGTGTAAACCGTAGCCAATACTCAACGTTTGGTTTTCTTGGATTTGGTAATTAATGGCTAATCTTGGCTCAACCGCCCATTTATTATTGAGTGTCAAATATTGGAAATGTAAACCCGAGTTTAGGGTAATTTTTTCATTTATTTTGTATTTCCATTGGCTATATAGTTGTAATAAATTGGTATTTCCAGAAAAATCATTGTTGTAGCCCCAAAATGATTTGCCTGAAATGGGGCTGTACAAAAGTAAACTGTCTTTGGTTTTGTACGTGGTATTTTCAAGTATTATACCTGATTGAATGGTATTTTTTGAGTTTATCTTTTTATTTAAAAAACAATTTACGATGAATTTGTAGTTATCGTAACCAAAGCCTCCTGTTTGTTTTAGTGTACCACTTTTTTGTACGCTATCTCGCTGGCTTCCGTTTCCTTCATAAGTAGCCGCAACGGTGGTTTTCAGAAAAGTCGTGTTGTCTAAAAAATAAGTATGGCTCAGTCCTACAATACCTGTTTTGCTACCGAAGAGTACATTTTCGCCTTTATTGGCTGGCGAAAATTGTGTACTATCTCTTTTGTTATCCAAAAATCTGGTACTGCTTATTCCTCCCAAACCAAAAAACTTGAAAGTTCCCATTTTTTTTGTGATAAAATTAAATTTGAAAGATAAATCCTGATAGTAAGGAATAGAGGCAAAACCTAATTTCACGCCAGCATTTGCTAAGATAGAAAGTGTCGAATATCGATAAGCGACCAAATAACTTGAAAAATTTGTTTTGCTAAATGGGCCTTCGATGATTGCTTCTAAGCCCAGTGCGCCTAATTGTAAGGTACGTTCTGAGTGTTTGTTGTTTCCGTTTCTCATTTTTATATCAAAAACGCCCGAAGTAGCGTTGCCATATTCGGCTGGAAATGCGCCTGTTATAAAATCAGAATTGGAGAGTAATTTGTAATTGATGATGCTAATTGGTCCGCCCGTAGTACCTTGTCCTGCGAAGTGATTTGGGTTGGGAACGGGTATTCCTTCTACACGCCAAAGCAAACCTTGTGGCGAATTTCCCCGAACGATAATGTCATTGCGTTGGTCACTTGCGCCAGAAACACCTGCATAATTTCGAGCCATTCGGGCAGGGTCGTTTTGGCTTCCAGCAAAGCGGTTGGCTTCGGATACACTAAAAGTTCTGCCGCTGATACCAATCATATCATTTACGGTTTGGTCTTTTGTGTTTCCAGCCGTGATAGTGACTGTATTTAGACTTACAGCGTTTTCTTCTAACTCGATTTGTAGGACGATTTCTTTGGCAGCACTCAGTTGAATATCAGAAACTACTGTGGTTTTGTAACCTTGGTAGCTAATTTGAATATTTTGTCTGCCAACTGGAATTTTTGTGAGCGTAAAGTTGCCTACGCTATCTGCAGAAGTACCTACGATAGGGTTGCTATTGAGTAGTAAAATTGAGGCAAAAGAAAGTGGCGATTTACTTTCTTTGTCTGTAATATTACCTCTAATAGTTTGAGTAATGTTTTGGCTATACAATTGTGCGGTAACCAAAAGGGCTAATGTTGTAAAAATTATTCTATGTACCATTTTATAAAAGTTTTATTGGTACAAAGGTCAATGTATTAATATGAAATCCACTTGCCAAATGACAAGAAGTGAAAATTTACGATTTTTTGCTAATTTTTTTCCTAATTCTACTCAAAGAAGTATCTGTAATGCCAAGGTAAGAGGCAATCATTTTTAGCGGTACGTTTTGAAAAATAGTAGGATGTTTTTCCATCAACTTGGAGTAACGTATTTCGGCAGTATCTTTTATCATACCTAACATTCGGTGGTGCAGTATGGAATAATTGGTCACGAGCATCATTCGTCCAAATTCTCTAAATTCTGGTATGTTGTGA
>JANMGN010000033.1:0-1929 GCA_031374645.1 Chitinophagales bacterium
AGGTGGCGTTTTGGTTTATATCAATCGTCATTTGGTACATTGTCAATATATTGGTGCGAATACAAAAGGTTACGAATTGGGCGCAATCGATTTTTTAATTGATTATTTATTGGATTTTTTCAAAAATTCACACAAAATCTTTGATTTTGGTACTTCCAACGCTGACAATGGTCATTATTTAGAAAAAAAATTAATCCAGTTTAAAGAAAGTTTTGGCGGCAGAACTATTTGTTATGATATTTATAAATTAGAAATTCCTTGTTTATAGGAATAGAAAAGCGCACTTATGAGAGATTTAAACGATTATCAAAACACCTACGACCAATCGCCTTTTGAAGATACAATGGTAGCGATTCGGCGTGATTTTGTGCTTTCTTTTCTTGAAAAATATCATGCAAAACGCATCGTGGAAATCGGTTGTGGAAACGAGCCTTTGTTTTTGTATTATACTGATTATGAGCATTTTACAATTATAGAACCGACTTTAAAGTTTTATGAAAATGCTGTAAATTTAGCCAAAAAAAATCCTTCAATAACACTTCACAATGATTATACAGAAAACTGTACAGCTTCGCTTATTGCAGCAAATCCAGATGTTATTTTGATAAGTGGTTTATTGCATGAGATTCCTGACCCAGCTTCGGTTTTAAAAGCGGTATTTGAGGTGTGTTCGCCCGATACTTTGGTGCATATCAATGTGCCTAATGCCAATTCTTTTCATCGAATTTTAGCTTTGGAAATGGGTTTGATAAACGACCTAAAAGAGCTTTCGCCCAACCAAAAGATGCTCCAACAAAACCATACTTTTGATATAGAAAATTTAGAAAAATTGTGTCAAAGTGTTGGTTTTCAGACAGTTGAATCGGGTTCTTATTTCATAAAACCATTTACACATCGGCAGATGCAAACGTTACAAGAACATAATCAGTTTGGCGAAAAAGTAACGCAGGGTCTGGTAAAAATGGAAAAATACATGAAAGGATTGGGTGCTGAAATTTTTATAAATGTAAAAAAAAATGTCTAAAATAAGCATAATTATACCTTGTTATTACAACGAACTCAACATACCTGTTACGGCTAAAACTTTAATCGAAAACGAAAATAATTTTCCACAAGACACTGATTTTGAGTATGTTATGGTCAATGACGGCTCAAAAGATAGGACTATGGAAGAGCTACTTATTTTTCAAAAAAGCTATCCTACAAAGGTAAAAGTCATTAATTTGGTTAAAAATGTTGGGTCGAGTAATGCTGTTTTGTGTGGTATGCACCATGCAACAGGCGATTGTTGCGTTATTTTAGCAGCAGATTTACAAGATCCACCTGAGTTATTGCCCAAAATGTTTGAATATTGGCAAAAAGGTTTGAAGTTGGTTTTGGCTCAAAAAACCAACCGTGAGGATAGTCTTTTGACAAAAATGCTATCGGGAACTTTTCATTATTTGATGCGTAATTTTGCCTTGCCGAATGCACCAAAAGGCGGTTTTGACCTTTGGCTTTTTGACAAACAGGTCAAAGAGGACGTTATCAAAATGGACGAAAAAAACGCTTATATTCCTTACCTTTTTATTTGGTTAGGCTACGAATATGTGGCGATTCCATACACTCGAAGGAAGCGAGAATTGGGTACATCAGGTTGGACAATGTCCAAAAAAATCAAGTCATTTATAGATAGTTTCGTGGCATTTTCATTTTTTCCTTTGCGATTCATCACGACAGTTGGCTTGTTTTTAGGTTTTATTACGTTACTTTACGGTTTTTATATCTTAGTTTCAAAACTAACAGGACAAATCAAAGTAGAAGGCTGGTCAGCAATGATGATTGTTTTTCTTTTTGTGTCTTCTTTTCAAATGATTGCGCTCGGAATTATTGGAGAATACGTTTGGCGTACACTCGATGCAAGCCGAAATCGGCCGAATTTTGTGGAGG
>JANMGN010000056.1:0-7527 GCA_031374645.1 Chitinophagales bacterium
TAAGTATTCAGGCTAATTTAGCTTATGTTATTTTTTTAAGTCGATTGTTCAAAAAATAATAAATAACTTCCTTATAGTCAGTTATTTATCACTTTTTTCACAACGACAAAATAACATAAACCAAATTTTAACGCCTACTTAACCGAAAAGAAATTATGTTATTGTTTTACAAGGGCTTGGTAGCAACAAAAAAAACTTACAATATTATATATTTTCGTTGTACAATTCGGCTCTTTCTAAATGATTTACTTTTGGCACATTTAAAGAAACTAAATCAGAAAAGTAATCCAATTTTTTAAGATTAGGCGCTTCCAAATCATTTGTTTTTACCTGTTCTTTGACTTTTACATAATCCAAAGTCTGGATAAACTGTAAAAATTGCCAGTAGCGATTTTCTTCTACATTTTAATAAGGGAACTTGTAAAAAATAAGTTATAACGGTTACTTATTAGGCAAAAATGATAAAAATGACGATGGAAGGAAGGCGTATTGAACTGATGCAACAGATTGACATTAGGCAAACTTTGCATTTATTTTGCTATTGATAAATTTACAAGGCACTACTATGAAAGTTGCTCAGTCAAAAGCAGTGCGTTGGTGCAGTGACATTCTATTGAAACGACATGGTAGGCGGAAAATTACTATTGCTCCTATTTTTTGCTTGTTATTTCAAGCATCAATTTTCTGTTTCCAATTATTAACCGAAATAAAATTAAAACGATTGAACATAAAATCATTACTCCAAACATTTTTACTGAAAATAAAACTACATTTTCTTTTATGCTTTCATTTTCTTTTTCATTACAATAGATACTATAGTTAGGATTTACAGCTGAGTATTCAATACAAATTTCATCGCCAATATTTCCATAGAATGAATGAAAAATAGAATTTTTATATTTTTCCCCGTTTATAAAGTACTCATAATCTGCTAAATGTGCGCCTTTTCGTTTGATATGAGTTACTTTCGCTGTGGTAATTTGTGATTTTTCAGAAATCGATTGGCGTATATTATTGTGTTTATTAACGACATGATAAGAAATTAAAGCAATAATAATTGCAAAGATAAGGGCAACTAATACTAATTCTTTGAATAATTTAGAAACTTTCTTCCAATCTATTTTTCGCTTAACTCTCTTTGCTTGTTCTCTTTCAGAAACTCTTCTTTGCTTTCTATTCAATTTTAAGTTTTTTTGTTACCGCTAACGTTTTTCGGCTTTGCGCAGTTGGGGAATTCGGGGTACAAATGTTCAAATTTAGCACAATGTTCATTAGAATTCCAAATGTTCAAATCAGCACTGAAGCCCAGCTTTTGCAAAACCCCTGTTGTGCGTTCGTTTTTTATTTTCGTGTTTCAAATTTCGTTTTCAAATTTACAAATTCTTGTCTAATTATCATGTCAATATTTGCTCTGTTTGCTCCGTCCCAATAATGTTGATTGTCTTCATACATTAAGTCGTCTTTTGCCCAATATAGTAAAGCTAAATTCTGAAATTCGCTATCCATTTCTAATTCGTAATAAATGTCTCTAAATTCTTTTAAAATTTCAAAATAGTTATTGGGTTTGTCAAAGTTTGCAGAAACTAAATAATACACATAATTCTTTAAAGTTGTTTTTTTGTCCGAATAGTCAAGATTTAAGTCGTACAATACTTTACTTGTCAATTCGTGTAGTTCAAATTGATTATAAGGTTTAGAAATTCCTGCAAGTTGATATAAACTTTCAAATTCGTAACCTGCTTGCATCATTTCTATCGCCCATTCAGCCCAACTTTCATCTATGTCTGCATTACACGCCTTTTCTTTAAGTATTCTATAAGTTGATAAAATTTGTTCTGACATACTATTCAAAGATTAGCAAATAAATTAAAACAGAAATTGAAAGTGTTAGTCCAACTATTAGTATTCTTGGTATGAATTTATTTCGTGTTTTATTGTCTGACTTTATTTTCAGCCAAATCAATAAACTTATAAACCCAACTGGATAAGCAAGTATTAAACAAGCATAATATGTCCAAGCCATTCCTATCCAAGCAAACCAAATTGCAGTTACAATTCCTGTCCAAAATAAGATATTATTTTTCTTTTCTGTCATTGTCTGTCGGTTTTGCAAAATGACGCACAACGAGGTGCGGCTTTGTGAATTTGAAAATTTTGAACGATAGTGAAAAGGTTTTTCAATTTCACAAAACCGTAGTTGTACGAAGGGCTGGCGATAGCCGCACTTTGTGCAACTGCGGTGCAGCCGTACCTCGTTGTGACAAAAGGCTGGCGTAGCCGCCTTTTGTACAACGGATTAGGGCTTTGCGTTGTTGGGGAATTAGAATTCCGTCTGCTCAAATTTAGCACAAAAGTTTCATAGAATTACAAATGTTCAATTACTTCCTTCAGCCCCAATAACGCAAAACCCCTGTTATCGGCTGCCCTTCTTCTCGGTCTGTTAGTTCCAATTATTTGAGAAAAGGTAGGCCATTAAGTCCTTGTACAAGTGTCAACAAAATAAAAACTAAATATACAACTGAAAACGTTATAATGGCTAAGATTGATTTTGGTCTGTCAATATATTTTGTAACAGTAATTGCAAACAATGGAATAAACTGTAAGCTATGAATGCCAAAAAAATGTGCCACTCGTAAGTCCCCAAAAACAGTACTCCAATTTAAAAACCATAAACCTTTTCCACCGTATGTCGAACCAATTGTATGTCCTTGCAAACTACTGATATAACCACCAAACAAACTAAATACTACAAAGAAAACTAAACCAATTTTGATGCTCAAAACAATAGCTGGTGCTAACTCATACGTTTTTTGTCTAATAAAAATAAAGATAATATAAGCCGTCCAAAGTGTTATTGTTAAAATGAAAATACCCATAAGAGCAAACAGTATTATTCCAAACGTATTTGATGTATTAAAATGGGATAGTTCTCCTTTTAATGCTTGAAACGTTATAGCTATTTGTTCAAAACTCATACAAATAACCGCTACCCAAGAATAGGTTTTTACTTTTCGTTTGTCAGTAATGTAATTTATAATCAAAGCCATTGTCCAACTGTAAATCCAAATGCTCAAAGCAAATTTCATTGGTTTAATCATTGAGTTAAGCCCTAAAACGCTAATCTCATTGAAAAAACTATAACCAAAAAGGGCAATAAAAATGAGTAAATGAGTAGAGCCAAGCCAAAACAAGACTTTGTTTTTTAATAAATTCTGTTTCATTTTTCTAAAATTTTATGCCTGTCATTATACCAAAGTTGGAACTCTTAAAATTCTTGTCGCCAATGCCTGCAACTTCTCCTGTTCGGCTATTGGTCTCATATTCTAATCCAATAGTGAGCATTGTTTGTCCTTTGCTAATTGGAAAATCATAACCAATACCAAATGCTAAACCATTTCCAATGGCAAATTGATGGTCAAAAGTTTTAGTTGCTGTGTTGCGATATTTTTGAGTAAACTGGCTTACAAAAAAATAATCGCCTTGCAAATAAATTCCTTTTTTTGAGTCTCGGTCAAATGGAAAATACTTTGCAGTAATTGCAGCACCCCAATAATTAAAAAACATTTCTTGTTCATTGTCGCCTTTTGCAGGACCTGCACCCAGAGATTTGTATTTGATACCAAAAATTAGGTAATTTATTTTTTTGAATTTATGGTAAGCCGCAAGTGATGCAAGTCCACCACTTGAGCTTGAAAAATTGCCAGCATCGTATTTTTCTTTTAATCCTTTACCAAATAAAGTAACGCCATATCCACCGCGAAATTCAGCAACGGTAAAAGATATATTTTCTTTTTGAGTTTGAGCAAACAAAGAAGTCTGCCCAAACAAAAGAATAATGATTGAAAGTAAAGTTTTCATATTTTTTTTATTTTCCGCCAAAGGTGTAACCAATAGCAATGTTAAAAACGATTGGACTGTTTGCAATTCCAATATTTGGTGCTTTAAGCGTTTCAGTTTTGTTGCTACTTTTATTTAAGTAGGTAAACTCATCGTTACTTAAAGTTGTACCTATATTTTGCCAATACCTTATGCTTGTGCTTGTGGTAATGCCTTGTAACAATTTATTATTACTATTTTTAAATGGCATATAACGGTAATAAGCTCCAATACCCAAAGTAAATGTTTTGAAATCCTTTATTTTTGTATTTTCATTTTGTGCTTCGCCTTCGTTATATACTTCCCAACTATGTAGTTTAGGTTCAAAACGAACATCAAAAAATGATGTAAATCTGTATCCAATACCAAAACCTGTTGAAGATGGTAAGTGTAAAGCCACTTTTTGAGTTTTAAAATCGCCAACGGTTGGTGGGTCAAGAGATACTCCGTGAGAATAATCAAATATCATTCGTTTTGTGGTGTAATTTACTTCTACATTAAATCCTTTCAATGCTGTTGGTTGAAGGGTACCGAAAAGCAAACTAAACTTATTGCTGTATAAAAGTTCTTTTTTATCTTTTGATTGAGCAAAAGAATTTGAAATGCTGATTGTAGCGAATACTACTATTATGATTAAATTTTTCATTTTATTATTTTTTTAAAGATTAGAAATTAACACCTACTATTAAACTTCCTTGAATAAAAGTGTCAGGCTTTCCTCCACGTGGACCAATGTTTACAGTATTTTCGCCTTTTGCATTGCCAAGTACACCAAATTGCGGAATCAGATAAAAGCTACTTTTTGCTTTGTTGGTTAAATTAAATTTATAACCCAAATTCGATTCCCAAAAAACAGTTGAAGTTTCGTAGTCTTTACCATCAATCAAATTTTTTGTACCCCAAGCATAGCCAACGTTAGCTTTACCTTCAAGATGTAAGCCTTTCCAAAAATATTGGCGATAACCTAAAACCAACATATACTCATTAATTTTTTCTACAACATCGTGTTTTACGTTTGGTCTGATATACATACCAAATAGTAAATCGCCTTTCATCTTGCTTTTTTCAGATGTAATAGTACGAGTGGCGGTAAGCCTAATTATGCCAACTTCGGGCAAAAAAGGTTGGATAAGTTCTGTTTCAAGTCCCCATTTTTTAGGACTTTCTGAACTTGTTTGCGAAAATGCTTGACTACCACTTAGTAGAAGCAATACAGCGAAAATTTGAATTGATTTTGTCATTTTTAAAATGTTTTAAATTATTTAACACTGCAAAGATGGGGTCAGTGGAAGCCGTAAAACGTTGACTTGAATCAAGAAATTATTTTGATGTCAAAATTCTTTTTCTAATACGACTAAGGGTCTCAGGTTTGATACCAAGATATGAAGCTATATAATGTTGTGGTATTTGTTGTACAAGTTCAGGTCTCGTTTTGAGAAGATTTAAGTATCTCAATTCTGGCTCTTCGTTAGTTTTCATTTGGTTGAGTTGCGAAATAGATAAATAAGCATTTTCAGCAAAAATTCTGCCCACTTTTTCAAATATTGGCATTGTATCATACAATTTATATAGGTCTTCTTTTTTAAATTGAACAACTTCACTTTCTTCAAGTGATTGCATATTTTCGATACTTGGTTGCCCTGTCAAAAAGCTTGCATAATCTGTGTACCAACTGTCTCCAAAAAAGAATTGTATAGTATTTTCTACGCCTTCAACATTGTAAAACAGTCTCATAATTCCATTATTGACAAAAGTAATTTTGTTGCAAACTTTTCCTTCTTGTAGCAAAAACTCTTTTCTCTTAAAAGTTTTCGCCTCCAAAATTCTTAAAAATGCTTTTTCTTCTGCTTCATTAAGAGATGCAATGGATTTTATGCTTTGAATTATTTTTGCTGTCATTTATTTTGTCAATGTATTGGAAAAGTCAAAAGTAGTTATTTTTTGTCTGCAATTTAGATGGGTCTTAATCTTTGTAGGGTGTTTTTTTAGGGTTGCCACCAACGAGGTGCGGCTTTGTGAAGTTGAAAAATTTTGAACGATAGTGAAAAGGTTTTTCAATTTCACAAAACCGTAGTTGTACGAAGGGCTGGCGATAGCCGCACTTTGTACAACTGCGGTGCAGCCGCACCTCGTTGTGTCAAAAGGCTGGCGTAGCCGCCTTTTGTCACAACGTGGAGGGGCTTTGCGTTCGGGCGGGAAATCGAAGCACAAAAGCTGATATTATTACTAAAGTTTAATTGAAAAACTGCCGTTGAATTTTGCACTTCAGCCCGCCTGACGCAAAACCCTTGTTAGTGGCAGTTTTTTTTCTATTGCGGTTGTTGTTGCGTTACACAATGCACCATTCCGCCATTTTCGTATAGGTTTCTTACGTCAATTCCTACTACTGTTCTTGTCGGATAAAGTGTTTGAATTTTTGCGTTTGCAACTGCGTCATTTGGGTCGTTATAATTTGGAACTAAGACTTTATTATTTGCTATATAATAATTTATGTAAGAGCCTTTATAACCTAAATTCGTTCCATTAGTTGTTACTACATTGTTTTGTGTCAATGGAACTTTAAGGAATGTGTAAGCTGTTCCATCTTTCTTTTTGGCTGAATAGAGTTTGTTTATGTCAGATTGTTTTACATCATAATCCAATAAATCGTTTTCTTCCATCGTTACGATTGTATTTTGATTTCCAAAAATTGCAAATCCGTCAATATGTTGGTCAGTTACATCAAGTCCAGCTTGTCCGTCAAGCCAAATAAAATTGGTTTGTCCTAAATATTTTGTAAAAATGGCTTCGGCTTGAGCTTGTGTCATTCCTGGATTTCTGTTAGAATTTAAAATTGAACTTTTACAAGCCATTAATGTTCCATTTCCGTCCATTACCACACTTCCGCCTTCGTTTGTCATTATTGAATTTATGTCAATAATTGTTTTGCCTTGGTCGGTCGCAATTTTTGAAGGAATTAAATTACAATTTGTAGATTGTATGAGAAGCCCCGTTTGGTCGTCAATTTTATTTCCCCAACCATTAAAACCCCAATCTTGAATAACTAAATTTCCGCTTTTGTCTTTTACATAAATTGGTCCGTTGTCACGAACCCAAACATCATCTGTTTTATAAATTTTGAAATCTACATTTGTCAAAGGAACACTTGCTGTATTTAACAAAGCAATTATTCTGTCTTTTTCAGTTTGGTTGTAAGCAATAATGTGAACTTTTTCACTCGTCACCAATTCCTTTGTCATAGAAACCCAAGTTGGGTCTAAGCTGTTTCTGTAAGCAATTCCGTACTGGTATTGGTGAGGCCATTGTAGCCAAGTTCCTTCGTGAGTTTCACTTTCTTCTGGCATTGTATAAAGAATTTCCGTTGAAGTTGTCGGTTCTTGTTCTTCATCTTTGTTACAAGCGAAAAAAGTTGTCAAGATTGTCATAAGTAGAATTGTCATTTTATTCATTTTTTCATATTTTATTTGTTGTCTGTCGTCTGTTTACGGTCGGTTCGGCAAAATTGCCACTAACGAGGTGCGGCTTTGTGAAGTTGAAAAATTTTGAACGATAGTGAAAAGATTTTTCAATTTCACAAAACCGTAGTTGTACGAAGGGCTGGCGATAGCCGCACTTTGTGCAACTGCGGTGCAGCCGCACCTCGTTGTACAA
>JANMGN010000057.1:0-5872 GCA_031374645.1 Chitinophagales bacterium
TCGTGAACATCAATCCCGCAGCCCCGTGATATTAACTGTTCAAATTCTATCTTTGCCATTTCTTTTATAGTTGTAAAATAAGGCAAAGTTAATAATTTTCATCACTCTGTGGGTCTAGTGACTGTCATGGGTGTTTCATAACTTAAAAATTTAAAAAAATTTGTTTTTTATCGCCTACTCTTATCAAGGATTTTCGGCTTCCTCCTTGTTTTGTTTCTTGGCTAAATAATCCGTACGCTATTATGAAGATAGAAACGTTTTTGTTTTTCAGTAACTTCTACTTTTTTGATTTCAACTTGCGGACGAAGGCTTAATTCGTCCGCAAAATCAAAATTAGGTTCTTTTTTAGCTTGTGAGTGCTGCAAAGGTGTTTTGAGCTTCTTTAAATATCTTTCCAAAGAAAGCGATTTTTTTGAAGTTCTTGTTTTTCAATGACTTAGACTTAGTTTTTCTGAGTTTTGAGCTTTTTGTTTTTCACGAACTTAACTTTTTTTTGAAAAAGCGTTGCGGATACGGCTTATTTTATCCACAACGACCCTTTCTGCTTGTTTTTCATGAACGAAAGCCTTACGGGGCTTTCTTTCTGGCTTAAAAAGAAACAATTTTTTACAGTAAGTGTTTGTGCATAAAATTTGTTTCAGATTTTTGTTTTTCTCCCCTAAATCCCCAAAGGGGACTTTTTGATTGAGAATTAGCTTATACTTTTTGTTTTTCAGACTTCTACTTTTTGTTTTTCAATAGCTCCGTACTGCTACTTTTTCATTGTAAACTTGTTCGTTATTTGCTGTAAGAATGTTCACTGTTAGGCTTAAAAAATCTTCGTTTTCAAAGTCAATTGGATAAAGCCCTTCTTCTATTAGAAAAGGTGCCGGCAATAGCGAATTTTCTTTTAACAAAAGCGTTGGTGTACAGTCTTTTTCTATCAAAAAATATCGCTTATCAAAATAGTGCTTTTGTGTTGCTTTACTTAGGCTCTTTTGCCAAAAGTCAATCCTCAATTTTTTTATCGTAGGCTGATAGTGACAAATTGCCACTGCTCGCTGAAGTGCTCTTGGATACGGCTCGATATTATCAGTTTCAATGATTTTGCAAATTCCGAATCTTTCACATTCCAGTTGCGGATTTCCAAAAACGATTTCCACGTCAAAAACATATTTATTTTTTGGATACTGATTTTTCATTTTATCTGTTTTTTGCTACTTTTCGTTTTGTTGATACAAAGATGCGGCTTTCTTTTTTATCTTGCAAGGACAGTTTACAGCCTTTTGTTACCTCATTTCTGCTTTTTTTATTGCAAAAAAAATACATAACTACTTGTTTATCAATACTTTATACTTAAAAAAGCGTTACTTATTAGAGAATAACATCATCATCAACAATTCCTGCTTTTTTATGCAATTCTTTTTTTTCAGGGTTACTTTTTGAGTTGTAGTCTGTCGCATTTAAAATGAGACCTAATGAAATTAAGAGGGCGATTACGTAGTTTAATAACATGGCTTATTATTTTTTAAAATGTAAATAAATAAATTGTTTTTCTTTTATACCACAAAGATGCGGCGGGCAGGCTTGCAAAGCAAGGACAGAAAATGAGCTTTTGTTACCTCAATTACGTTAAGAAAAGCATAACATATTAAAAAAAAAAAAAAGCATTAACAATTGATTATCAACATTTTACAATATCATTATTTTTTACACATCAACAAAAAATGTTACATGGTCACGTAACAAAATAATGTAATTTTAATTTGATAAATTTTGAAAAAAATATTTTTTTGTATAAAAAATGCGTATTTTTTTTGTTTTTTAAAATTTTTGCCTATATTTGTAAGTATATTCAAAACAATCTAAATGTATAAAAATACACACTATACCTAAGCTATGAGCGCACTCAAAGAACTTGTTATATTATTAGAAAGACATAAAAGTGAAGAACTTGAAATTTGGAAAAACAACAATCGTAAAAGTAATCAAGGTGTACTATATCAGTATTATTTAAAGCATCCAAAAGTCAGCGACAAAGAGGCTTGTGACTATGTGTATGGTAAGGTAGAGGACAGTGGAAAATTTCGTAAGCTCAAATCTGACCTCCGAGATAACCTCGAAAACTTAGTGCTTTTTATGAAAATAAAAGCCAAAATGAATAAAGATGCTACACACGAGTTGTCTTTAATCAATAAGGAATTTGCAGTGCTTCAGAATTTAGCGATACTTAGTGCAAACTTAAGTTTAATAGATAAGGGCGAACGTCTTTTCGAAAGGGCTATTAAGGTAGGTGGAGCAACTTTGGTTGCCAAAACAACGACAAAAATATTGATTGGAGCAAAAGACATCAAAACAAACAAAGAAAAATATACCTATTACGCACAGAAATCAGAAGAATTAATCAGCCTATTAAAATTAGAAGAAAAGGCGGCAATTCTGTATTCTACAATACAAACTTGGGCATCTGAAACAAAAGCCTCTTTGAGACATCGTGTGCCTGAAATAGAGGCGATGCTTAAAGATTTCAGAGCTGAAAAAGAAAATCTAAGCTCTGTATCGCTGGATTTTTACGACTTAATATTAGAACTTTGTGTGTATTCTGCTGCGAACAATCATACAAAGGTATTTGAGCAAGCCCAAAAAGGTATAACCCACCTTAATAGTCTTCCTTT
Source organism: Chitinophagales bacterium (assembly GCA_031374645.1). Taxonomy (GTDB): domain Bacteria; phylum Bacteroidota; class Bacteroidia; order Chitinophagales; family Saprospiraceae; genus CANHEE01. The sequence goes on from JANMGN010000057.1 coordinate 2,655, forward strand.
TTTTCATAAAAACTATATGAAATCTTTTCATTTTTATTTAATAGTCGGACATGGCTACCGCAAAGAATATACAGAAGCTGCGGCTTATGGCATACTAAATTTAGAATGGATAGAAGAAGCTGCCCCAAGTTGGTTTAAAACCTTGGAGCTGATGACTTATGCGGCATTGCGAAGTGCTAAGTATGAAGTTGCTGTAACACACTATCTACACGCCACAAAACATGAGCTTTTTGAACAGAATAGTACGCCTATGATGCGGGATATTTTCAAGGTGTATTTTGCGCAGATTAGCCTAATGCACGAAGGTGGTCGCTATGCGCCTTCTAAGGATTATACAGATTTGTTCAAAAATAAATTTAGATTAGGAAACTTCATAAATGACTTAGAAATTACCGAAAAAGATAAATCTGGCTTGAATGTCAGTGTTCTCTTTGTAGATATTGCATTTGAGCTTATCCGTGGCAATGCCAATCAAATCACAGAGCGTTTTGAGGCAATTCAGAAATACCTGCAACGCTACGCCGAAGAGGAAGGCAAAGGTCGGGTATATTCTTACGCAAAACTGATGGAAGGCGGCATCAAGTACAACTGGAAAGTGAAAAATTTGAGAAATGAGGCGTTGTTTAAAGCCCCTTTGTATCATCTCGAAACCACTGATGTAGATATTCTCAATATGCGTTTCGAGTTGGAAGTCTTACCTTACGAAGAGCTTTGGGAATTTATACTTGAAAGACTACCTCAGTAAAATTATTTTCTCCTTCCTTTTTTACCACTAATTTCCATTAATTTTTATTGCTGCTTTTTTTAATCTATTGTGATTGTGTTTTGACATCAATTGCAGGAATTTTTGTGCCTGTTAGAAATAGCTAAGATGAAGTTTTATTAAAAGTAGTGATGAAAAAACTACTTCTTCTTTTACATGATTAGTAAGCATTTTTTACAAAAAAAAACACCTTTAACGCTCGCACATTAAAGGTGTTTTTTATTTCAATCTTGTTGAGAATTATACCAATGTTGGGATAATCAAAACTTGACCTACTTCGATAGCGTCTGCGCTCGTCAATTGATTGCGGTTTGCTTCGAAAATTGCTTGATATTTCATCATATCTCCGCAGTAGTGTTTTGCGATAGCACTTAAAGAATCACCTTTTTTTACAGTGTGCTTTGTGTAGTAACCTGTTTCAGCTACCTCGATATTTGCAACGATGTCACTTGAAATTGGGTCAATTGCTTTGATTTTGTTCCAAAGTTGGTCTTTTTCGTATTGAGTTGGAGCAGTTCCAGAAACTGTTAATACACCGTTTTCTTCTGTAACAGAACCGTTCTGAACGCCTAATTCTTGACCTAAAGTAAGGACTTGATTGTACTTTGCTTGTAATGACATTTTTGTATAAATTTAAAAAAAATTAAGAATATTTTTAAAAACCCAAAAGTATGACTTTTTTTTCTTTTGTGAAAGAATAAAATGATATTTTTTGTAGTTATTGTGACGGTACATTTTTTAAAAGTAACAAAAGTTACCCAACATCATTCCGTACACTTCCTACCAACTCCATTGCCAAATCTGCACCGTACATCATGGCAGGCGTTTTGAAACCTTTTTGCCAGTTGCCATTCATTGTTTTTTGGGTAATGAGAAGTGCGGAATGAGCCGTAAAAGTATAACCTTCTAAGCCAGACCAGGTTGCAGCGAGCGTCGTTTTTCCATTGCTTACTTCGCCCCAAACCAAGCTGTGTGTTTTTTCTCTGACGGAATCTTTGGGTCCAGCAGGACGTGATTTTATTTTATTTCGCAAACGATTTCTCATGAATTCTGTTCGTAATATCCATGAAATATAACGTTGGTATTTTACCCATTTATAGCTTTTCGGGCTGGTAGCGGTGTAAGTTTCTATATTCGGAATTCCTGTGGTATAATAAGCGGTAGAAACATCGCCCCAAGGAATAGTCATACAAAACAAGGATTTTTTGTCAAAAGGAACAGTCATTGCACGATAACCAAGCTCGGTAGGTACGATTTTTCCATCGATTCTTGCAGCACTTTTTTCGCCCAAGCCTTCTGCCATCGTAAGTGCCGTGCCATGTGAAAATCCGCCACCTGTTGCGCCAAACGCCAACTTCAAATGTGTAGCATCGGGCATTTTATTTTTTAAATACAAAGCCATACAGTCGGTCGGGACAACATCAAAACCAACACCAGACATGAGCATAATATTGGCTTCTTCGGCACGTTTTTTCATGCTTGCTGCCAACTCAAATACTTGTATTTCACCCGTAATATCCAAATAATGTGCGCCCGCTTGTAAGCAAGCCTCCATCATAGGTTTTGCGGTAAACTTAAAAGGGCCAGCACAATGCAGCACGATTTTTATATCTCGTATATTTTGTAGCGTTTGCTCCAAATTATTCACGTCAAAAATCCTGTATTCTAAGCCATTTGCTTCCGCAATAGGTTTTATTTTATCTTCGCTTCTGCCAGCGACTATCGGCTCTAAACCATAAGCAGCAGCAAAACGAATGATAAGTCCAGCCGTGTAGCCGTTTGCACCGTAAAGAAGGAATTTTTGCATTTTTTCTGTTTATTTGTTATTTTCTTTAATTTTAAATGCAAAGTTAGTATTTTGTACTCAAAGTATTAACTTTGCACTCTTATTTTTTCACTACACACAATGTCTGGTTTTTAGGCATTTTAAAATTTTCAAAATGAAATATTATTTTTACTTTTTAGTTGTATTATTTTTTACTTGCTGCAAAAAAACGGAAAGTGTCGTCAGCAAAGGCGAATTGCCCAAAGATTGTTTTAATCCAGAAAATAGTATCCATAAATTTGGTACATTAGATAACGATACTTTGTACACGGCTATCGTAAAAATCTTAGAAACTGACCGTGTAACTTTGGCGACAGACGACAAAACCGCCTTGAAACAATGGATAGACCGTAAAGTAATGGGTTCTGTTTTTCCTGACGAAAATATTGTGGAGTGGAACATTTATGATGAGGATTTTTGTAAAAATCGCATCACGCTTATCAGAGATACCGAAGGAAAATTGATAGATTCTGTTTCGATTCAGACTTGTAACACGAAGCTCAATAAAGATGTTTCTTGTGGTGCAAATTGGGCTACAAAATTGAAAAATACTGCTATTTCTATCCAATATTGCAATAAAATCATACGTACGCAAAAGCGAGTAGGTTATTACGAAGTGCTAAATAAAAA
>JANMGN010000073.1:0-4770 GCA_031374645.1 Chitinophagales bacterium
AAAAAAAATATTAAAAAATATATGTAAAACGTTCATTACCAATTTATTGTATCGAAAAAATAATTACACAAATTAAATAACAACTCTTTTCGACAAAACATTTGATTTTTTAATAATTATTCACTTGTTTTTCACATTTACACAATATATTTGCAGCTTAATTTATGATATGACTTCAATTACAAATATAGACCTCAATATTGTTGCGCTACTGCGACAAGACGACAAGTCGGCAATCTCTCTATTATATGACAATTACTCAGAAGCACTCTTTGGTGTAATTCTGCGTATCGTACAACAAGAGCCATTAGCCGAAGAAATCCTGCAAGATACTTTTCTGAAAATTTGGAAATACCGAGAAAGCTACGACGAGAGTAAAGGGCGTTTTTTTACATGGATGCTCAACATCGCTCGGAACACCGCTATCGACCAAACTCGATTGAAAAGTTTCAGCCAAAAAAACCAAGACATCGATAATGTCGTAAGTATTATCGACAGCAGGGAACAAGGAAACTTTAATGTGGATGCAATCGGCATCCGAGAACTTATCGGAAAACTACCAGAAGAACATCGAAGTATAATAGACTTAGTCTATTTTCAAGGTTATACGCACATAGAAGCTGCCGAAACCCTGTCATTGCCTTTGGGAACACTCAAAACGCGATTGAGATTAGCAATTATACAGCTCCGAAAAACCTTTGGTGTTTCGGTTGTGTTATTGTTATTTGCCTTCGGTTTCTTGTAAATCTTAAACCAATACTACGCAGTATTTAAGATTGTTAAAAAATATTTTGTCAAAGCAAAACTGATTTTTATAGTTCAGTTTTGTAACTTGCACCTAAATTAAAATGGATATATCTAATTATATAGCATCGGGAGTTTTAGAACTGTACGTCAATGGCTTACTTTCCGAACCAGAAAAACGGGAAGTAGAAGCCTTAGCAGACCAGTACCCCGAAATAAAACAAGAGATTTTTCACATCGAAGAAGCACTCGAAGCGTACGCTATGGCGCACCGAACAACTCCAAAACGCAATATGAAACAAGCGATTTTGGATAAAATAGACACAGAAGAAGCTAAAAATAAACCTACTGCAAAGGTCGTACAAATGTCGTCAGGTCTTAGTCGCTATGCGATGGCAGCTTCGGTGGTTGGTCTGTTGTTGAGTGGTGCTTTGAATTTTATTTTGTATCAAAACTGGAATAAATCTCAACGAGAAGTCACAGCTTTGCTCAATGAAAAATCTATTTTGGTAGAAAATACAACTATTTTGAAGGCTTCTTACGAAGAAAAAGTAAGCACTTTGGCAGAAACGACTACAAAAGTAATTCAACTCGCTGGTTTGCCAATTGCTCCTGACGCAAAAGTAAATATTTATTGGAATGGTAAAAATCAGCGTACTTTCTTGCGTATCGAAAATTTACCACCGCCACCAAGCGATAAGCAATACCAGCTATGGGCATTGGCAGACGGAAAACCTATCGATGCAGGCGTTTTTGATACCGAAACAGCAGCGATACAAACCATGAAAGCAATTGGTGCAGCGCAAGCATTTGCCATTACTTTGGAGAAAAAAGGAGGAAGCGCAAGCCCAACTTTAGACCAAATGTATGCGATGGGGAAGATATAGATTCCCATCTAAATCTTCCCAAAGGGAAGACTTTAAGGTGCTGGAATAAATAGATTATTCGTAACTAAAAATTAATAATTCGGAATTTAGTAGTTAAAATATTCAAAAAACCTTCAAAAGTAGCTACTCTTGAAGGTTTTTTTTATTCTTAAAAATAATACAAACATGAATTTTATAAAAATAAACCTCGCTATAATCATAGCATTTACTTTCTGTACAAGTTGCAGCAAGCAAAACAACCCTACCATAATCACGCCCGAAATACCAGTAACTATAACAAAAGATACGGTACGTTATCTTGCGTTGGGCGATAGTTATACGATAGGTCAGAATGTTTTGGAAACAGATAGATTTCCTGTGCAGCTTACAAATTTGCTACAAAAAGAAGCTATTTTGATAAAATCGCCCAAAATAATCGCAAAAACAGGTTGGCGAACAGATAATCTTTCTGCTGCAATGGACGCTGCAAAATTGGATAGCAATTGGACTTTGGTTACGCTTTTGATAGGCGTGAACAATCAGTATCAAGGACAAAATGTAGCACAATACGAACAACCTTTCCGACAACTTTTAAAACGTACGATAGCTTTGGCAAAAGGAAAAAAAGAACGTGTTTTTGTCGTTTCTATCCCTGATTATGCTTACACGCCTTTTGGACAAAACAGTGGAAATCAAGATAATATTAGCAAAGAAATAGATGCGTATAATACAGTAAATGAACAAATTGCAAAAGAGATGGGCGTTACGTATTTTAACATAACACCTATTTCAAGAGAAGGATTAAAAGACCCAGACTTGGTTGCTAATGATGGTTTGCATCCTTCGGGAAAAATGTACAGCCGTTGGGTAGATTTGATGTTAGCTGATGTGAAAAAAAGTTTGAAATAAAGTGATTTTTTCTGCTAAAAATCACTTCATCTTTCAAAACATAAAGCGATTTTCCCAAAATGGCAATTCTTTAGAAATAATTACTAAAATCACCAAGACAATATCTTTTTTTCGTATCTTGCAGCTAAGAATTTATTTTATAAACGTCGCCTCAGTAAATATTTAATCAACAATTAATTTAGACGCTGTTGCGTTTATTACTTGAATCCGCCGTTGAATCCAAGATTGTTATTAATTTTATTTTCATAAAAAAATGAAACACAAACTCTTCTTTCTCCTCTGCCTTTCGGCAAAAATACTTTTTGCGCAAGATATTGTTTTTCGCACGAATGTAGAAAATTTACGACTAAGAGAGCAGCCGAATATAGAAAGCAAAATCATCAAAACCATTCCGATTGGAACTCGTTTGCAGTGGTTGGGCATACGTTCCGAACAGAAAGTAACGGCAGATTGGAAAGGAGAAAAAGTAGCGGATTATTGGTATAAAGTACAATTTGAAAGAGATACAAATGCTTGGGTCTTTGGAAAAGGGATTGAATTTTTAGGGCTAAGTTTTGGGACATTTGAAAACCCCAAACAACCAAAATTACTTGATAATCAATGGATTAAGATTGAAAAATCAAATGAACAATCTTTTCAAAAAAATAAAGAAATTGATATTAATTGGGTAAAAATCAATACAGACACCATAAAAGATAAATCTAAATTTACACTTTATTTTGATAATGGAGAAAGCAAAATGTTAACAGGATATGAATACCATGTTACTTATCTGTATGGAATATTGAAAATTGAAAATAAGACTTATTACCAATGCTATATTGACGGTTGTATGGGACGTTTTTTTTGGATTAGAAAAACAGATGGGAAAGACATGGGAAATTATTTTTTTCCAACTTTTTACTCCAAAGAAAAAAATGGTAAATTTATTGACCAACCTATTTTTGCACCTGACAAAAAAACATTTACTTTTGGTAGCGGTTGTACATTTAGTGACAATAATGATTGTGATGGAAGGCAATCAATTGTTTTCAACATAGGTAAATTTGAACAAGATGAAACAAAAGTCATTGCAAGTTTTGAGGAATTAAGAGTTGAAGACTTCCGTTTCATCACAAATCGCTCAGGCATTGCCAAACTTCGAGATGACAACTATTGGAAAATCACTTTGAAATAATCAAATAAAAGTTGCATCGCAACGACCGACACGTAGCGTAAGGTTTTAACCTTATGTTTTAGATAAAAATATCAACATTAATTTTCATAAAAGTTTTTACCATTCAAGATTTTGTTTCTGAAGATTTAAAGGAAAATTTAATCAAAAAACAACTTGGGCAAAAGTTAAAAAAGTAATAAGTAAAGAAATCCAAAGTATCTAAATTCATAAATATATCACACCATAATAATGCAAGACCCTTTCTACGCCTACGCATTTCGATAGTGGGCGAATAACACATTTCAAAATAAACCAATAACAATCCTGCCATTTGCTTTGAGCAAAAGCCTTCATACAGGCACAAAAACGGGGCTACTCGCTCTCCGTATATTATTTATTTATTAAAAAAACGCCTATTTTAGCTAAAAATGAAACCAAATTTACAAAAATTTGGTTTAAGAGGTTAGTAATGCTAATTTTGGCATTAAAAATTTATTAAAAACACTCAAAAAAAACCAAAACACATTTTTAGTTATTTTATGAAAGTACAAAAAAAGAAAGTTTCCCAAGGGGAATTACAACATTCTATCCTAAAATTTTTGACCGCAAAACCAAAAAAACAGTACAATGCAAGACAAATTAAGGATAATTTTAACATCGATAATAGTGTAGATAGCGTAGAAGATGCTTTGAAAAAACTCTTTCTGAAAGGGAGTATTCTGGCATACAAAGAGGCAAGATATGGTATTAATAATGAGGCGAAAAATGCGCCAGAAGAAGAAATGAAAGAAGACAAAAAAAAGGATAAAAAAGAATTTATCAAAGTTTTTTCTAAAGAAAAAGAAACAAAAAGCCCTCCGAGCGATAAAAAATTAATCGTCGGAACGGTGGATATGACCCGTAACGGTACAGCTTATTTGGTGAGTAAAGAGAGCGAAGAAGATGCTTTTTTGAATGTAAAAAACCTACGAAATGCCTTGCATGGCGATACGGTAGAGGCGAAGATTTGGTATCCGAAAGGTCGCAACAAGCCCGAAGGCGAGGTAACACAAGTTTTACAACGTGCAGCAGATTATTTCCTAGGGACAATCCGTT
>JANMGN010000107.1:0-1694 GCA_031374645.1 Chitinophagales bacterium
CGCCACCAAAAGGTGTTACAAATCTTCTTTCAAAATGCGAACCTTTGAAAATTTCATCAGGTACTAATGCTGCATAAAGTGGTTTTGCAGAATGGTGCGCTTCTTTCATAAATGGATCTTTTATGAGTACATTATTCATAACCCTATCCATCATAGTTGAAACTATATTTTTTATAGCTTCTGCAACTCGTTCATTTTTACTCATATAATTTCAATCTATTTTTTTGCAAAAATAAACCTTTTGGCACAAACTACGTTTATAATTCTGAAAAAAATTAAGTAAAATGAAAATTAGAGAAGAATTTAATCTTTCAGAAATAGATGTAGATAGGATAATCGGGATGGCGTGGGAAGATCGTACTCCTTTCGAGGCGATAAAAACACAATTTAACCTCGTGGAAGCCAACGTAATTAAGCTGATGAAACAAGAGATGACCTTGAAAAATTGGCAAAAATGGCGTGCCAGAGTACAAGGTCGAAAGACAAAACACGTTGCGCTTCGCAGCGATGATGTATTGACTTTTAAGTGCGATTTGCAAAGAAATATTACCAGAAATAAAATTTCTAAAAAAAGGTATTAAAATAATGTTGGACGTAGAATTGTGAGTATAAGTATCTCATAATCAATCGTTTATTATTTTTTTTAAAAATAAAAAAGCTCTAAATAAGATATATTTAGAGCTTTTTTTTGAAAAATGAAGTATTATGAAGCATTATAATTTTTGCTTTTCATTGTCTTTCATCAACCAATAATAAATAGGAATACCGAGCAAAACAATCACTAAACCTGGCCAAGTATATAGCGGTTTATAGACCAAAAGTGGAATACAAATCAGCGTTGTAAGCACTAAAAAAAGAATAGGAACAAACGGATAACCAAATGCCTTATATGGACGTTCTGCATCTGGAAACTTACGACGAAGCTGAAAAAGTGCCAAAATTGCCAACGAATAAAATATCAAAACGACAAAGGTTGCATAGTCTAATAAATCTCCGTAACGACCACTCAAACACAAAACACAAGTCCAAATACACTGATACCAAAGTGCTTTTTCGGGAACATCATAGCGATTGAGTTCGGCAGCTTGTTTGAAAAAAAGTTTGTCTTGCGCCATCGTATAAAATACACGTGCAGACGACAAAACCCAACCATTTATACAGCCAAAAGTAGAAATCATAACTAAAATAGCAATAATTTTTGTTCCCAAATCGCCAAAAATAGCATTTGCAGCGACCACTCCGACCCTGTCAGCTTTTGCAAAAGCGATACCTTCCAAAGGCAAAACGCTCAAATAAACCAAATTAGCAAGGATATAAATGGAAATCACAATTACAACGCCAAGCAACAAACTAAGTCCAATATTGCGTTTAGGATTTTTTATTTCGCCCGCCACAAAAGCAATATTATCCCAGCCAATGCTCGAAAAAACAGAGCCTACACTCGCCATCGCAAACGCAGACAAAATGCCCCAAGCCGTCGTGATAGGTATTTTTTGCAAAATGCCATCTTTCATTTCAAATTTTTGAATAGTAAAGGCATCTTGCCAATTTGCTGTCCAAATGTTAGCATCTTTGAGCAAGATAAAACCAAAAACAATCAACATCGCTAATCCAGCCGCTTTTGCAAGTGTGAATACCATCTGAATCCAACGACCATTTTGTATGCCTTTTGTATTAAAAAAGGTCAATAAAAT
>JANMGN010000113.1:0-7180 GCA_031374645.1 Chitinophagales bacterium
TCACAAAGTCCGTTTTCTATTTCTATTCCGCAATCGTATTCGACTGGTTTTACGCCTGCTGCAATTATAGATGGCGCATCTCGATTTTTGGTAAAACGAACAAAAGAAGAATTAGAAACGGCTTTTTTTGAAAAATTTAGAGCTGAAATCGAAAAAGATAAAGTATTACAAACGCTAATTCCGCAAACTTATCTGCTTTTACGCTATCAAGATTATGCGTATATTCCTTCGATGGGCGAAACTTGGACAACCGCTATTACGACCGATTTGAATAATATTCCTTTCGGATTAAGCGATGCAATTGTGAAAAATCGCCCTGAAATGTTGGAAAAAGATGAAGTTTTGGTCTTTTTGACCGTCATGATTGCCGCAAAACAAATCAAAGATGGTGCAAAACCTTACGAAATTATTTACAGTATAGACAAACGTTTTGGGCAAAAAACGGACAAAAATATTTCCAGATTTTTACATTTGAGCAATTTGCTTTCTATCAATCTTTTGCGAGAAGATTACAAAGGTTTGGATAACGCTTGGGTCACTATTGATGATTATAAAACTTTAAAAACGACGGGGCAAAAATATTTTTGGGCATTTTTATTTAATGAAAATAAACCCTTTTTTAAAGCCTTAAATTGGAAAAGTGAGCAATTAGAAACTGTTTTTTCATCAGTAGAAACAGTGGAAGATTTTTTAAATTATGCTCAAAAAAGTGGAGAATTGGTTACTTCTAATGATTTTCAAGGTAATAATCTGAAAAAAACAGTAGAAGTGAGCGAAAATCTAATTGCTACTATTGGTGCTGTGGTCAAAATGGATTATGTCATGCGTGGCGCAGGCGATGAGTTTTACGACGGGCTATTTGTCCAAAAATATTTACCATTGACGAAAAATACGCTTTCTATTTTACGTAATGCCGATGAACAAAATTATGGTGCGGTGTTGCTCAGTTCGCTGCGTGTGATGAACGAACTTTTTTCAGAAAAAGAAAAAAAAGAAAATGAAAGCATCAAAAAAACTATTTTTTACCTTAGTTTTTTAACCGATATTATCACGGCAAAAGAGGTGGTGGAAGTGCAGCAAGTCATCGAACGATATGCGTTGCCTGCGCAATCGTATCGCATGAAACGTACGAATTTACATTCTATAAGTATAAACGCTTATCCTGGAGTATATTTTGGCTCAGAAAAAATCCAAACTTCGCAACAAAATGGACTGGCTGGCGGCATCACTGCACCTATCGGACTTTCTGTAGATTGGGGACGCTTGGGCAAAAAAGGAAATCAATCTTTTGCCTTGTTTTTTCCAGTTATAGATATTGGTGCAGCGTTTAGTTATCGTTGGGGCAAAGATGCAGATGCGCAAGGTTTTCCAGAAAAAATCACTTGGAAACAAGTATTTTCGCCTGGTTTGTATGCGTATTGGGGACTTCCTCGTGCGCCTATTGCGATTGGAGCTGGTTTTCAGTGGTCGCCAGAACTAAGAAAAATAACGACATCAGGAGCAAATTTTGCGGATAGTACGCTGAGAATTGGCGTAAATATGGCGGTGGATATTCCAGTTTTTAGTTTGTGGAAGAAAGACAATTAAAAATGGTTCATCCACGATTTTGGCGGAGCTTCCAAGTTAAAACCCGTGAGGTCTTCAATACCTCACGGGTTTATAGAGTACAAATAATTTATTCCGCCAAAATCGTGGATGAACCTTAAAAATTAACAACGAACAGATAACAACCAACAATTGGCGATTAACAACAATAATTTGCAAATAACAGTTTGCAATTTTTAATTATAAATTATTTATTAGATAAAAATGCACATAAACATAGAATTTAAAGCAAAAGTAAGCTCATTTGCAGCGATGGAGGCAAAATTGCAGCGACTTAATCCTCGTTTTGTAGGCGAAGACCAACAAATAGACACTTACTTTAATGTAGCGAAAGGTCGCTTAAAACTCCGTGAAGGAACTATCGAAAACGCACTTATTCAATACGATAGACAAAATACGGCTGATGCAAAACAGTCAGATATTTTGCTTTATACGCACTCGCCTGATGCTAATTTGAAAGCGATTTTGACCAAAACACTCGGCATAAAAGTGGTAGTGGACAAAGTACGTAGGATTTATTTTATCGAAAATGTAAAGTTTCATTTTGATACAATTGAGGCACTCGGGACGTTTGTAGAGGTCGAAGCGATTGACAGCGATGGTTCGATTGGGATTGAAAAACTACAGGAACAATGCGCTTATTACGCTGCATTTTTGGGTATTCAAAAACGAGATTATGTAGCTGTTTCTTATAGTGATCTTTTGCTTGTAAAATAAAAAAATGTTGAATATAAGTTGTTTTTCAAAAAATAAAATAACTTTGCATTTCATTTTGCGATATTTTATTTTTTTATTTAAACATATTTTATGAAACAAAATTGGCGTTATTTTAGTTTTTTTGCTATATTTTTAGCTATTTTTACTTTTTCTGCTTGTAAAAATGCAGAAAAAACACCTACTACTACACAAACTGCAAAAGATACCTCTGGTGTTGCAGACAGAAAATGGTGGAAAGAAGCGGTTGTTTATCAGCTTTATCCACGCTCTTTTAAAGACAGCGACGGCGACGGTGTAGGCGACTTGAAGGGGATTATTTCTAAGTTAGATTACCTCAAAAGTCTTGGAATCGATGTGATTTGGCTCAATCCGATTTATGGTTCTCCGAACGACGATAACGGCTACGACATCAGCGATTATCGTGCGATTATGAAAGAATTTGGGACAATGGACGATTTCAATGCGCTCCTCAAAGGCTTACATGAGCGCAAAATAAAATTGGTCATGGACTTGGTCGTGAATCATTGCAGCGATGAACACGAATGGTTCAAACAAAGCCGAAGTTCTCGCACAAGCCCTTACCGTGATTATTTTCATTGGCAACCTGCTGAAAAAGGAAAACCAAATTATCGGTACAGTTTATTTGATGTAAACCACGATGCTTGGAAATACGATACGCTCACAAATGCTTACTATTTACATTATTTTTCGAGAAAACAACCTGATTTGAATTGGGAAAATCCAAAATTACGCCTTGAAATTCAGGACATTATGAAATTTTGGATGGATAAAGGCATAGATGGTTTCCGTATGGATGCTTTCACTTTTTGCGCAAAAGACACTACTTTTCCCAAATTTGATAAGAATTTTAGAGGCGATAATTTTATGCCTTATTATTCCATGCAGCCGCATTTGCACGATTATTTGAAAGAAATAAATACCAATGTTTTGAGTAAATACGACTGTATGACCGTAGCCGAAGGCGCAGGAAATACCGACCAAGATGCGCACGATTTGGTGGACGCTGACCGAAAAGAACTCAATATGGCGTACCCTTTCGAGTGGGTAGATATTCCAAAATCAAAGGGCTATGATTTGGTAAAATTGAAGGCTTGTTTTACGAAATGGGATAGCACTTTTGCCACAAAAGGCTGGATGTCTGTCTTTTTAGCAAACCATGACCAAGCTCGTATGGTTACTCGTTTTGCAAGCGATAAGCCCGAATTTAGAGATTTTTCTGCTAAAATGTTGAATACTTTTCTCTTTTCTATGCGTGGCACGCCGTATGCTTACTATGGCGATGAACTGGGAATGATCAATATTCGTTTTGATAAAATTACGGATTACAATGATATGCCGACGCAAAATGAGTACCTACATTTGAAGCAAACTAAGGGCAATTTGCCTAAATTTTTGGAGGAAATAAAGTTTTCTTGTCGTGACAATGGTCGTACCCCTTTTCAATGGGATAATACCACAAATGCGGGTTTTACAACAGGAAAGCCTTGGCTAAAAGTTCATCCTAATTATGTTACTTTGAATGCTGCTGCACAAGAAAGTGACGCTAATTCTGTTTTGAATTATTTCCGAAAAATGGTGCAATTGCGTAAAAATGATTTGACTTTCGTGTATGGAAAATATACACTTTTAGACGCAAAAAACCCAAATACATATTGTTATACAAGAGAATTGAACGGAAAAAAGATTTTAGTAATGCTTAATTTTAAGGCAACTACCATTAAAACAGAGCTCGGTATTGATTTTTCAAAAGCCAAAATTTTGATAGGAAACTATCCAAATCCATCAAAAGATGGTGCTTTAAATCCTTACGAAGCGGTTATTTATCAGTTGTAGAAGTTTAGTATAAGGATGAAAAAGGAATAAGATAAAAATAAAAAAAGTTAAACCGATACATCAGTTTAACTTTTTTTATTTTATAAAATATTGAAAATCAGTGTCTTATAAATTTTTTCAGTATTTTAAAGATTTTTCTTTATTTTCCTTTACCCATATAATCGTCCCAAGTTCCCTTTTTGTAATGCTCTTCAGCAGTAAATTTAAGTTCTTTGATTAGCGTAGGCGCATCTTTATAACCTGGAGAAATGACCGTGCGCTCGTATTTTTCAGAAAGATAAACAATCGTAGGGTAGCCCATGTTGTTATCTAAAAGCGTAGCCGCAAACTCGTGAAAACCATTTCTACCTTGTGCAACAAACTTAAAAGTGTGGTCATTGAAAACGATGTCTGCTTTTTGTTCTGCATCTAATTTTACAGCATAATAATTATCAGCGACAAATTTAGCGACCGCTGCATCAGTAAAGATTTCTCTGTCCATTTTTTTGCACCAACCACACCATTCTGTATAGACATCAATCATAAATTTTTTGGGCTTAGTTTTGTTCAATTCGGTCGCTTGTTCCCAAGTTATCCATTGAATACCGCCTTCTATTTTCTTGCCGTTGTCTGCGATAACAGGATGATTATCAGCGTGTTGTGCATTAGATTTTAAGGCAAAAAAGCCCAGAATGGCTACTGTAAAAAGTATTTTTTTCATTATTTTAGTTTATGTGAATATTTAATTTGTAAATAAGACGTATTTATTCAACAAAATAACAGACTTTTGTTGAATAAATCAATTTTTTAACAAACAATTATTTCCAATTGCTTGAAATAGTTAAATTTTGAGAAAAATAATTTAACAAAATCTTTCACTTCAACCACGATGTATTTACAACAACAATGGCGTGCATTTTACCGCCCAATGTTTTTGAGATTAGGCTTAGTAATGCTTCTTTTTACGCTTATCAGATGTTTATTTTATGCGATTGATAAAAGTCAATTTCCAGATTTTCATTTTTTTGAATTTATAAAAATCCTTACTGCAAGTTTGCGTTTTGACTTGTCTTCGGTGCTGTATATCAACACTTTATACATTTTGACGGTACTTTTGCCTTTTGGTTTTCGGGGAAATAAATACTATAAAAAAGTACAAAAATGGATTTTTTTGACCTTTAATATTTCAGCGATTTGCTTTGAAATTGGCGAAATTGTGACTTTTCCTGTACAGCTCCGAAGAATGAACTCGAGCGATTTTCATGTCATTTTTAATACGCTCGATCAATGGGATAATTTTATCTCAAAAAATTGGTATTTATTTTTGGGCGGCATAGTTGTTTTCTATCTACTTTCAAAAATAGATGACTTTTTAGAGCGCAAAAATAAAAGCGAAACAGTAGCGAACACGAGTAGTTTTTGGACACGTTTTGCTACTCAATTTTTCATAATTCTTTCATTAATAGCACTTTATGTTATTGGAGGCAGAGGCGGTTTGCAGCTTCGCCCGATTACGCCTATCTCTGCTGCGGATTATGTGAGCGATACCCGTTGGCTTCCTTTGATGAGCAATACGACCATGAATTTTTTGGTTTCTTTTCAACAAAATTTTATCAAAAAAAAGGAATATTTAGACGAAAAAACGCTCGAAACATATCAAGAAAATTGGCAATATAAGCCTGATAATCAGGTGTTTAAACCTATGAATGTCGTTGTGATAGCGATGGAAAGTTTCGGCTGCGATTATACTTCTACTTGGAATGAAGACAAAGGTTTTACGCCTTTTTTAGATTCGCTAATTGGCGAAAGTTTGTACAGTAAAAATAGTTTTGCCAATGCTTGTCGTTCTGCGCAAGGCATAGTGGCGATTACGGCTGGAATTCCGCAAATGATGGACGATGCACTACAATTTTCGCCTTATCAAAACAACAAAATTAACTCTTTGGCTTCGCTTTTAAAAGAAAAAGGCTATTATACGGCATTTTTTCATGCCTCAAAACCTGGCTCGATGATGTTTGATAAATATGCAGGTTTGGCAGCCTACCAGCATTTTGAGGACAAAACGTCTTACCCAAATCCTGCTGATGATGACCAAAATTGGGGCATTTTTGACCGTCCTTATTTTCAATATGTGGTAGAAAAAATGAATAAAATGCCACAGCCTTTTCACACGTTCACTTTTTCGCTCACATCTCATTACCCTTACATTTCTGAAAAATATTTTGAAGAAAAACACCCTAATATAGAGCCGTACAAACGTTGTGTGCTATATTCAGATGATGCTTTGCGGCAGTTTTTTGAGATAGCTTCTAAACAAAGTTGGTTTGAAAATACGCTTTTTGTGATTTCGGCAGATCATACGGGCAGCAATCCTCGACCGCAGTATCAGACCCGCTTGGGCAAATATCGTATTCCGATTTTGTTTTATTGCCCTAAAATGAAGCTGAAAAAATGCGATGAAACGACCACTTTGCAGCAAATAGACATCTTGCCTTCTGTTATGGATTTTTTACATTATGACAAGTCTTTTTTTACTTTTGGTAAAAGTATTTTCAAAGAAAAAAAAGATAATACGCTGTCTATCAATTATATAGAAGGGTTGTATCAGGTTATTTCGCCTCAATACAATTTGGTTTTTGACGGTGAAAAAACGAAGGGAATGTACGAATACCACAAGGATATTTTGTTGCAAAATGATTTGAGCGA
The DNA here is from genome assembly GCA_031374645.1 of Chitinophagales bacterium. Lineage (GTDB taxonomy): Bacteria > Bacteroidota > Bacteroidia > Chitinophagales > Saprospiraceae > CANHEE01. The sequence continues at coordinate 6,862 of JANMGN010000113.1, forward strand.
AAAACTGCCTTTAGAAAAAGCACGCCTTGAAAATTACCTCAAAGCGGCAATTCAAGAACATCATAAAAGAATGATTGACAATAGCTTACGATAAAAAAAAGGTAGTGATTTTTGCATACGAACACTAAAACGTATCAAAATCACTACCTAAAACCTTAATATAAACACATTACACTATCACCTTTCTTTTATAACTAAGTAATTGGGCTAAAATAACCGCAATTTTTTTAAAGGGAAGTCGTTGTAAAATAACAACGTAACTTCCTTGCAGTCAGTTACTTATGTTATTTTACAACGCCAAAAAAATTACCGAATATTT
>JANMGN010000149.1:0-3922 GCA_031374645.1 Chitinophagales bacterium
TTGATTACGATTATGGCGGCTCAATTGGTCATCAAAGGCGAGATGTCTTTGGGCACGATGATGTCTATGCAATACATTGTCGGGCAACTTAATGGCCCAGTAGAAAATATTATCAGTTTTATCCTCGAAGCGCAAGGCGCAAAGATTAGTTTGGAGCGTATGAACGAAATACACACCAAAGAAGATGAAGAAAATATAGAAGAAAAAATAAACTATATTCCTGAAAATCAGTCACTTATACTTGAAAACGTTGCTTTTCAGTACGGCGGACCTCATTCGGCTATGGTATTAGAAAATGTGAATATGACGATTCCTTTGGGTAAAAAAACGGCAATTGTAGGTACTTCTGGCTCGGGAAAAACGACTATTTTGAAGCTATTGTTGAATTTTTACCAACCTACTTCGGGCGCAGTTCGTGTAGGCGAAATCAATATAAATAGTATAAAAAATAGCCTTTGGCGTGACCGCTGTGGCGTAGTGATGCAAGATGGTTTTATTTTTTCGGATAGTATCGCAAAAAATATTGCGCTTGGAGATGAAGTAGTGGATAGAAAAAAATTGCTTTTTGCTGTAAAAGTAGCTAATATTCAGTCCTTCATAGAATCTATGCCTTTGGGTTATAATACAAAAATTGGAGAAGACGGCGTAGGGCTTAGTCAAGGACAAAAACAACGTTTACTCATTGCACGTGCCGTTTATAAAAATCCTGATTATATTTTTCTTGATGAAGCAACAAACTCGCTTGATGCCTACAACGAAATGATGGTTATGGATAACTTGGAATTATTTTTCAAGGATAAGACGGTTGTTATTGTAGCACACCGCCTAAGTACGGTCAAAAATGCAGATAATATCGTCGTGATTGAGCGAGGCGAAATCATCGAACAAGGTACGCATACACAACTCACGGCAGCCCGAGGAGCGTATTATCATTTGGTAAAAAATCAGTTGGAATTGGGAAATTAGAAATTAATTAGAAATGAATAATTAAAAATTTATAATTATAAATACTTTACAATCAACATATTGTATCTTTTTAAACTACGCATACTTATACCTTTTCTCAAAAACCTCAGTTCTATGATATGTTAAATAGGTCAATCGTTTACTGTTTATAAATCTACTGTCTAACGAATAACTGGAAATTAAATCAATACTTATCGTTTCTTGAATTTTCAACTGCAACCTACTGTACTTTTCGGGACTATATATTTCATCTTTGAACTCATCTATAAAATCAACACAGATTTTTAAGGCAGACAAAAATTTATCTCCACTGTAATCTGTAAAAGCGTTAGTTAAACTCCAATATTCTTCATAATTCTGCTCGTTCATAAGCCAATTCTTTTTTAGAAGTTAGATTTGTGTTTTCAACAATAAATAAATATTCCATATTTATTTTCTTATTTTCTTTTCCTGTAATTTTATAAATATGTGGTTTTTTAACCAATTGTACATTATTTGAATACTTTTTTAAAAGTTCAATAAGCTGTTCTTTTGTTGGATAAGATGAGTTATTATAGCTCAGATACCAATATTTAAAGTTATTTAGTTTAGAAAATAATCTATCAAACAGTTCTAATGAAGTTTTTTTTATCAATAAAATTATTTTCAAAAGCTCTTAGTTTTTTTCCAGCAATATATTCATCTATCATACCATAAAAGCCAAAATAATCATTCATTGTACCCGTATATGGCGGGTCTAAATAAATAATATCAGCTTTTACAGTATCAAGCACATTAAAAATATCATCATTTAAAGCTAAATGCTCTTTATTATTATCAAAAATGGTACTATTAAACCCAATGACATTCCTCCTGCTCCTGAAAAAAGGTCGATATAATTTACTTCGCTTTGCATAAATCTGAATAAAATTGATATGATTAAAATACTCCCTTATTTTTTATATTTAAACGACCAACTGACGTAAATTCTTGAAACTACATCGCCTTTTTCGTCCGTACCAATAGCTGTTGCTCGAAATACACGTGATGCGTCAGAGACAATCGCATTTTGTATTACGCCCAACATGGCTTCGCCTTCGGTACAAGTGAAAGCAATAGTTCCTGTTGCTTTTTTGGTAAACTCCGCCTCGACCGATACAACCAACATCAGTATATTTTCTGCAAAACCTTTTGAAATAACTATCGCAAGCGCACCTGTTGCCAGCTCGCCTGCGGCACATTGTGCAGCAAAATACATGGACTGGTACGGATTTTTGTTGCGCCAACCATGTCTTATACTTATAGTACATTTTTTGGCTTCCAAACTGGTCATTCTCAAACCCATGAACCAAGCGGCAGGAAGCTGAGTGAATTTAAAAAGCCAAAATTTAAACGGATTTCTAAATTCGTCAATTGTTTTTTGGGAACGTGATAAACTCCATTCTGACATAAGCTGTTTTTTTATTTTGGCTTTTCATGGGTAGCACGGACTGAAAGTACGCGCTACCTACGAGAAATCCAATAAACATAAAATTTATTCTATTTTTCGTTTTCTAACATTTTTACAAACGCATCAAATTCGGTTTTAAAAGCTGCAAATTCATTGGTTGCTGGGCCATAAAAACCAGTATAAATTTTTCTGATTTTGTTGTGCTTATCGATGTAAACAGTCGTTGGAAATGCCGCTATTTTATCCAAAAAAGGCAATACTTTTCCAGCCTCTTCTTTATTGGAAGCACCTGCAAGGACAAACTCATAAGGAGCTTGCATTGCTGTTTTGTACTTTTGGAGTACAGCATTTGCTTTTTCTTTGTCTTTATTGCTTTCAAAAGCCAAACCTATGACCGCCACATTCGGATTATTTTTGACATAATCTGACAAAAAACAAGTTTCATCTTTGCAATTTGGACACCAAGTTCCCATAATTTGCAAGATTTTTACCTTACCAGCATATTCAGGATTTTTCAAAGAAATAACTTTGCCTTCGGGATTAGTAAAATTAATATTTGCTTCGCTCGTTTTCATTTGCGTAATTTTATCCGCGTCACGCAATTTAAAATTATCGTTTCGTTTTGCATCCCAAATTGTTTTTGCACTTTTTCCACTTTGGAAAGCACCAATTAGCGCATTATTATCTACGATTTTTCCTTCAAATAAAAAAGCGTGTGCGCCATCAAAACAAGACAAATAAAACTTATTTGCTTGTACTTCGCCTTGCAAATAACGATAATCGCCTGTTTCGGTAGCAAAAGTTCCTGTCAATTGATTTCCATTTTGCTTGAACTGACCTATCGCTTTTTCTTGATTTTTCGGCTCGTCGTCTAAACCAAAAGTAGTTTCCCAATTACCAGAAATATCGCTCGTAGGCGGTTTTTGTAAAGTAGTAAAACGATAATTTTGACCAAATTTCGCTGTAAAAGGAATACTAAACTCCGCTTTTGATGGTACAACCCATCTGCCCTGCATTACGCCGCCTTCAAATGCACCAACCAAATAATTTTGGTACTCAGGAAAAGTAATTCTGAAGGTATCACGACCATTGCGACGGTCTTTTCCCATTTTTATATCATCTAAACGAATGCGTTCGCCAGCATTTATAATTTCTAAGTGAAACTTATCTTTGGTATCGTAAATAACCTCAAAAATAAAAGGCAACTCGCCTTGTGTGACTTCTTCAAATTTCAAATTTGGGTCAGCATCTAATTTCGCAGAGTGCGTTTTTAGCGGTTGGTCTTTCTGCTCCAATTTCAAAACACCTCGCCAAACACCTGGAGGAAAGCCCGAATATTGATTAGTGAATTGTATGCAAGATGAAAATAAAAAGCTGATAATCAAGCTACTAAATATTATTTTTTTCATAACTAATAGTTTATAAATGTATTTTTGCAAAATTACGTTATTTACTTAAAAAAATGAAAGATGTATGAATATTAAAAATAAAAAAACGCTATTCCAAAATTTGAAATAGCGTTTTTTG
>JANMGN010000153.1:0-1921 GCA_031374645.1 Chitinophagales bacterium
ATTCGGCTTTATTTTTTGAATTTTAAAACTTCCTCCTTCTATTACTTCTGTTGCCAAAAATGTTAAATTTATATTACTTGCTTGCATATTTGTATTATAAAATACGTTATGAAAACCGTTTTTTGAAAGATGTATTAAATCATTAGGATTTTGGATTTCGGCTGTCGTTCTGAAATATAATTTGAAGAGGCTATACTGCGCTTTGCTATCCAATTTATTTTCATTTTGACTATACCAAAGTGTACGAATTTTACCCTGCTCAGCAATATTAGAGTTTTGATTTAAAGAGTTATTACCATCACAGTCTTGCTCTATACGAAGTAAATGTACCTTATTTTCATTATAAGCCAATTCCATTTGATAAGCTTCTACTGGCACATCTTTATTGAGTAACACATTGACTACCAAGGTTTTATTCGGAGGAGTAAGTTCAAAATTATTTTTTGTAGTAATAAATACGTCAGGTGTTTCTTCACCTTCTAACAATGGCATTGCGTCACAATTGACATCGCCCATTTTTATGCCTCGAAAAGACCAATTAAAAGGGTCATGTGCCTCATTTTGCTTTGAATAATCTATATCCACATGATCTAAATAACTTGGCATCGTGACACCATTAATAGTGGATACTAAATAATTTTTTCCTTTATAGTTATTCAGAAAAGGATTGTCATCATTGAAAGAATTTACCTTTGACATCTCCTTTTCGTGCATTTCTGAGAGAAAACGCCAAGATGGTGTCGGAAGGCTTGTGTTTATTCCTAAAATAAGTTTTCGAATGTGTATAATATCGGCAGTAGATATAGTACCACTATTATTTACATCAGCAGCTATTAGTTGGTAAGCTGAAGTTAGTAGTTGAGTGCCTAAAATGTGTTTTTGTATGCTTACAATATCCGCAGTAGTTACTCCATTTATAGGGTCATCATTTTTATAAGGTAAAATCTTTTGAATCCCTGTACTTATCCAATCGTTTTTACCTATATAATGTCCTTCGCAAGGGATAGGAGATATAGAAGATGTAACTTGATTTTTTAAGGTTTTACAAGGACTCAGCATATTGCTTTCAATATTTACAGTTACATCTTTCATTGGCGATAACGTTACAACTGGGCTAACATCGCATTTAGCTTTACGAATTTTGCCTGCATGAAATTGTTCTATGTCTGAAATAATATCAAGATTTTTCAAATACGATCTACTTCCATTATAAAAGATAAGCATATTGGCTTTCTGCTCATCTGAAAAATGAAATGCTCCTTGACCAAAACATCTTGATTTAGTATAATAATAACCCATGAAATTAAACATATTAGGCTTGTAGGGTTCACCGTTTGCGTCATTAATACTACATTGTGTAGGACAACCTCCAGCAAGAGGAAGGCATCTATCAGCACGAGGATCGGCAGGTGTATCTTTTGCTATGTACAGTCCACTGTATGCGTCTCCCGCAGTTGTCATGTTACTACCGTTAGATAATTCGAACCGAGGATGAGTTAATCCTCCATATACATATTCATCTGTATTGGTATGCGTATGATCAAGTCCAAAATAATGACCAAGTTCGTGTGCCAATTCCATTTCGAATGGATTGGTACTTGTTATTTTAGCCTCTGATAAGGCTATGAAATTATTATTAGGAACAATGTCTGGTGTCACAGGCTTACCATTAATTTTACAATTAGGAGTTGGCTTCCAATTAGGAAACCAAGCATAAGAACGGTTGGTCGTTACAATAAAAACCTCAATACCTTGATTTTTGAAAGCGTATTTATCATAAAGTGCTTTATCTTTAAAAAGACCAGCACAAGGATCAGTAGCATCAGGTAGCTCCGCAAACTGAGCATCTATTACATATTTTACCTTTCCAAGAGCAAAGCCTTCTTGAAATGGAAAATTGGGTGTAAGTGTAGCAACTGCA
>JANMGN010000176.1:0-1615 GCA_031374645.1 Chitinophagales bacterium
ATGAAAAAAATAGGTCAAATAATTGTTTTTCTTTTTGCAATAGCTACGTTCTCTTGCAAATCTGTACTTGATGAGGTTGAAATTGACACGCCGCCCAAATACACGGTAAGTTGCTTTCTCGCACCAGAAAGCGACACTTTACAACTCTACCTCACTCTTTCATTTCCTATCAATAAAGAAATAGATTTTGAAGGAAACAAAAATAAAATTAGTAAAGCTAATGTGCTGATAATCAACGATAAAAAAGAAAAAATTGCATTAGAATACGATAGCCAAAAGCGCATTTTTTTAGCTACGCAAAAATCTTTTAAGATTGATTATGAAAAAAAATATGACTTGGAAATAAAAACCATTGAAGGAAACACCTTGACCGCTTCTTGTACAATCCCCAAAATAACACCCGATTTTGAAATAAAAATTGATTCTCTCAATGATAAATTTTTCACGACTTACGAGTGGCAAGATTACGTTTCCGAAACCAACTATTACTGCTACATTGGTGAAAAACGAAATGTAAAATTCCCTAGTTTTGACCCGAATATTTATTGGACAGATGGCAGCCAAATCGCCACACAAGTACGCAACGACGAAGGCAAAGATGGGCAAAAACTACAATCAAATAGGGCAGATTTGAGTAAAAAGGAAAATGGCTTTTCTTCTGTTTTTTTTGGCGATGTGATTGATGCCACTTTGGTTCACATTGACAAAAATTACTACGAATTTCAACGCAGTGTAGAAAAATCAAAAACTGGCAATAATTTCGAACCAACACCGATTTTTAGTAATATAGAAGGAGGTTTGGGCATTTTTGCAGGTTGTAGTATCAAGAAAAAAAGTAAAAAAATTCGTTAATGTTCAAAAAAATCTTTTCTATGGAAGCAAAAATCTTTTTCTTCGTTTTGTTTTTAGCCTTTTCAATGATGGTAAAAGCGCAAAATAATTTTTTTGTCAATACAGGTGTATTGCAAAATAAACTAACAGAAATCAAAACACCTAATGCAAAAAGTGTATTGATAGGTTTGGGTATTCAACGTAAAAAAGTAGCAATTTCGACAGATTTTCGTTACGCTAACCACGACGATATTGCTGTACCTCGATTAAGTGCCGAAGTTAATGACTTTTTTCAAATGACCACTTTTCAAGCCAATCTTTTATTGAATTATGAGGTTTTTCAAGTAAAAAAACTCAAAGTCAGTATTGCAAGTGGTTATGCTTTTGCAAAAAGAGATTTGAATACTATTGCAAATTTTAAGACCGACGACAAGGGCAATGTCACTTCTTTGGAAGCTAAATCTTTGGACTATCAAAAACACGGTTTTATCTCTCAAATCAATGTTACTTTGTCTATTTATAAAAAAATAAATCTTTTCTCTTTTGCAGATTATACTATTTTTGCAAAAAAAGTAAGTGATGTAAAAAATGCACATCAGAGCGATGCTGTGAGTTTCGGGATTGGACTCAGAATACAATAAAAATCTTACTGTAAAATATTAAGTGATAGAAAATAGGTTATGATTAAGCGGCCATTTTCCAAAAACTATCCCATTGATTATTAACCTTTAATTGGATGATTGAAGTCATAGCGTTACTCCCTATTTCACTCCAACTGGTGCCG
>JANMGN010000223.1:0-2003 GCA_031374645.1 Chitinophagales bacterium
TGATTTCGGTATTTGGGTCTATCTTGTTGTTGCCATTTTTATCACTTACCATTACCCTTGTATTGCCGAGGTGATCCCGTATAGCGTACTCGTATTTGTAGCCACTTGTAGCAGGAGTAGTACCTGTTGTCCAAACTAATCGACCTTCTTCGGTCTGTATAATATCAGGTTGTTGACTTCCTGCACGATACTCTATTCCATTACAATAGTAATAAGTTTCATCTTGCAATGGTGTTGTAGGGTTACTTTTCGCCTTGCTTGGTGTTCTCACTGAAAATCTGCTCTATTGCCCTGCTTTGGTCTTTTGACCAAGCAGCTACAAGGCAGTATCTATTGCAAATATACACTTTTTATTTTCAAAAAGCAAACTGCTGTATTTTTAGGTGTAGCGGTTTGTAGTGTTTTGTAATAGCTTTGTGTATTGTGGTGTGCAAGGTCATAAGGCCATGTACGGCGACGATACTGTCTTTCAATGGGAACACCAAGTAAGGCGAAAAGCAGGGTAGTAGGGTCGTTTTCAAATGGAACACCAAGCAAGGCGAAATGATTGTTAAAGTAGTTATTTTTTCATATTTATATATTTACGGAAAACAATTACAGCTTAGATACTTACTTACAGTTTCAAAATCTATTTTTGAAAGCCTGTAATACTGATTATCTGTCGATATTATGCTTTTTGATTTATCAATATAGTAAATTAATTCGCTACCATTACTGAATTGAATGATAATCATTGCTCTAATATCATCATCTAATGGAGAATTAATTTTTTCTAAACTCTTTACTGCAGTATAAAATTCATTGACTTTCTTTTTATTCTTTTGTTTTTTTTCAAAGACTAAAAAATTATCTTTTTTTCTACCATTAATGCTCTTTTTCGTGAGTGGCATCCTTGACATAGTAGTAAATTTAATACATTTACTATAAATATGCTTCACATTTTGAGCACAAACCTCATTGGAGAATAAAGTACAGAAAGTTATCAGAACTATTATTATTATTTCTTTCATATTTTTCGTTATATTAGTTTTATATAATTTTATTATCTAGGAAGACTTGGGTATTTTCCATCTATCGATTCAGTCGAAAATGGCCATTTAGCAAAATATGCAGCACCTCTGTGATTAGGTCTTGGCTGCTCTCCTAAATATTTTGATTGATAAAGTGCTTCTTTTTGTGTCGGAATAATTTCTTCATTATTATTGTATCCATGTAGCCCTGTGCCTTTACTTCCCCAATTAATTCTATCTATGTACCATTTTTCGACCTTACTTTGATCACTTTTACTAGCACCTTTTACTTTTTCAAACTCTCCTGCTTGAAGAAATATATCGTGAACATGCTGTAATTCGTGATATAAACCGCTTACTGGACTATGTCGGTTATTATTTTCATCTACCATCCCAGAGAATGGCTCGTATATCATGTTTGCCGTATACTTTGTGCCTTTGGGTACTACTGCACCCATTCTTCCAGTAGTAGTTGTACTAATATCAATAGTTCCTATACTAATATCAATATAACTATCAAAAAATTTAGAATTAGCAATATCGTTAATTTGATTTTTTTCGTTTGCATATATAGAATTAAGCCCTTGAATTCCATGTCTAAATTCTGTCGCATATTTCTCTTTATCTTCCATACCAGGTATATAAGTCATTGTATGAGATTTGCCATTTGAGTCTTTATATCTAAGTATTATATCATCAACCGCTTTTCCATCTGGGTCAATAAACCTCATCGGATTACCCAATACATAATTATACGGTGTTAAATTACTATATTTTTCCGCTAATGGGTCAATTGTATGCCACCTTCCTATTGCTGCATCGTAAAATCTTGCGCCATAATCGTTCCAATCAAGTCCAAAATCACTATTGAGTTCTTTGCCGTTGTATTGGTATTTGTTATCGCCACTATTGCCAGCGAGCCAAGGACCATCTTGGTTCATACCAAAAGCATAATAGTGGTTCACTTGTGTGATTTCGGTATTTGGGTCTATC